>DATFCK010000026.1:0-2326 GCA_035253185.1 Chthoniobacterales bacterium
GGCCGGTTGCAGCCGAGGCCGCATCGATGACGCCGACCCCGCGACCACCGACCACCACTTCCTTCGATCCGTCACCATCAAGATCGGCTACTACGAGGTCGGTGACCATCCCGGTTCCGGAGCGCGTCCACTTCTGGAACGGCCCGGCGGAAGGACTGTTGAAGGCTGGAGCAGGAGCGAGCAGTGCTGCGATTAGCACCAGCGAAGCAGAGAATGGCTTCATGGCCGTGTTCCGTCGCACCCCGAGGCCGCCGAGTAGTAATCGTCGCATATTGTTGTTTCATTCGTAAATGACCTGCCTCGCGGACGCGGCTTGAGATCATCATCCCGGACGACGGCGTCCTCGAAACCGGGCGCGACGAGAGCTTCATAGGCGCCGGAAAAAATCAGGGGCCACTCGGGATCAGAGCTAACTATCGCCACTCGCGCGAGCGGTTGGTCGCGCGTTGTCGGTTATCTGTTAATCGTTATCCGTTATTCAGCCGACAGAATTAGCCGGCGGAGCAGGGGGGGTCGTATCTTAACTCCGAATGCTTTCGCGAGGCAAAGTGCATTCAACATTTGCACCGGGATAAGTGCTCGACAACCTAACGAACAGAACTGACCACGGATCACCGACTACGGACAGGAACCAACAACCGGAAAATTGAAATGCGGTAAAGTTCGCGCCTGCGACCCTTGGCTAGGGCATCACGATCGCGAGATTGGGCCACGGCACTGTCGTCATCAGCAACACCGGCACGGCGTCGTTTAACTAAATGCTCGTTACAGCCCGGAAGGCAGGGTCAATCCTTGAACCGGATTCAACAGAAAGCTCGAGCCTCCGCCGTATGACTGCAATTTGCCCGATGGACCGAATTGAACCAGGCCGGAAGTACCACTCACCGAAATATTGCCATGGTCATCGCTGGTGATGGCGACAATATTGCTGAGCGGAGTTATGTCTGAGGTCGTGGCGGTGAAACCCCCTGGGTAAAAAATCGCGATGTTCGCGCTCTGGTTAGTCCCAATAACGACCATGACGTCGTTTGCCGCCATGGATGCAACTGCGGAGGGACCGCCGATGAGCGGCAAGACGGTGGCTGTCACATAGCTAATAGTCGGAGCGTACATGACCGGAGTGATCACTTCGGTCCGCTTATAGACCCATAGCATGACGAGGTTTTTGGAGGGGCCGCTTTGCGTATCTACAATGTAGATGTAACGACTAATGGTGTTAGGCGCTGATTCGGCAACAGCACGCGATTGCAGCAGTGCTCCGACATGACCGAATCCCTCGAAGTTCCCGCTCCGAAAGCAACCGAACGCGGTGCCGAGTCGGCCGCAAACGCTCCAGTTCAGCTGCGTCCGACCGAAAAACAGGTTGTAGTCAGTATACAACCTCTGATCCAGCGTGGTGGCGGACGGTGGCGTCGGGGCGGGCTTTGGACGTCGTCTTCGAGAGAGGTGTGGCCGATCTGGTTCGGTCTGGGCTTCATCCGCTATGCTCATTTCGCCGGTTTGAGGATCTTGCCTAACGAGCTGCCTGGCCGAATCGTAGGCATACGTTTCGCAACTACCGTCGCTATGCTGGTAGCGAATGACCTGGCCGTTGGAATCATATAGCGGACCCTCGACGTTCTCGGTGACTCTCTGTCCGAAAACCGTGGTTGCGCCAAACAATGCCGCGGCAGCCAATAAGCCGGCCAGGCGTTGTCCTCTCTGCGGCGTTGCGCTTAACGGTGGCGGCATAACGGGTTAATCCTATCAGGATGGCGGGAAGGACTAAAGAACAATTTACGTAACACTGCCGGATGGGCTGGCGCCGCGCTCGGCGACTCCGCAGGAAAAGTTTGGATGCTGCGGTGGAAATACGAATCGTTACCTGCTCGACTTTTGAGCTAATCGCGCTAGGCCTGATAAGTTGAACCTTCGTTACCGTCCATGCGTGCTCGAAGTTTAGCTGCTGGATCGGCTGAGAGATGTTGCCACGGCCGGGATAACCGTGTAGCGGCAAGGCGTGAAACCGGAATGGAGCGAGCGGGGACGAGCGACATTGCCGGTTAAGCGGCAAGGATCGCGGTGGACGAGCGCGGGAAGCGAGTGAAGACAAAACTGAAGACTTAACGCGCGAGCCGCGGCAGAACCATGAACCAGATTCAAACGGAGCGGCTCATTTTGCGACCGGTGGATGTGGAACGGGATGCGGCATTCGTTCTTCAAATGTTGAATGAACCGGATTACATCGAAAACGTCGCCGATCGCGGGGTGCGGACTCTGGAAGCAGCCAAAGAATATATCCGGCAAAAAATGTTGCCCGGCCACGAACGTTACGGAGTCGGTTATT
>DATFCK010000027.1:0-8887 GCA_035253185.1 Chthoniobacterales bacterium
GAATTAGCGTAACCGTTCAGGATTCGCGGTCGCAGGCGCAGAATCGAAAGCTGGCGCGCGAACGATTGCTGAGTGCTATCGAAACCGCTCGCGCAAAGGCGCGTCGGGCTGAAATTGCGAAAAAGGAAAAGGCGCGCCGACGAAAATCACCGCGTCCGCCGGCATTGAAGCGGAAGATTCTGGAATCGAAGCGACGACGCGGCGAGTTGAAAAAACAGCGAGGCAAGATCGAAATATAACAAGGAGCGGCGGTCGCCCGACCGCCGTATAAGTAGTTCGGCGGTTGCCCAAACCTGCCGCTCCCTGAAGATGACGCAAAAATTCAATTTAGGCATTATCGGGACCGGGTGGCCTGGTCAGCAGCATGCGATTGCGGCACAGAGCCTCGAAAACGCGCTCATTTATGCCGGCGCCGATGTGGATGAAACCAGACGCAACGAATTCCAGAGGGATTACGCACCGAAAAAAGTTTTCAGCGATTACCACGAGTTGTTAGAGGACCCCGCAATCGACGCTGCCATCATTTGTTTGCCTAACTTCCTCCATTTTCCAGCATCCCTGGCCGCGCTCGAAGCCGGCAAACACGTGCTCTGCGAAAAACCGCCGACGATGAATGCGGCGGAAATGAAAGTGCTTCGCCAGGAAGCTACCAAACGCAGCCTGATCTATTGTTTCAGTCGCCAGTTCCGGTTTACAGCACCGATGCGGGCCGCCAAGAAAGCGGTGGAAGATGGTCGCCTGGGAAGAATTTATCACGCCAAAGCGACATTCGTCCGGACGCGCGGCATTCCGGTTGGAATCGGCAACTGGTTTACTGAAAAAAAGCGATCAGGCGGAGGCGCATTGATCGATATCGGAATCCACGCATTGGATGCAGTTTGGTTTATTATGGGGAGTCCGCGTCCAGTTTCGATTAGTGCGAAGGTTTTCCGCAATTTCGCGCACCTGGTTAACGTGCCGGTGTTCGATGTCGAAGACGCTGCGTTCGCGTTTATCCGGTTCGAAAACGATGCCATCGTGCAGCTGGAAACATCGTGGGCTGGAAATCTGACTGATGACATCCCGCCGCGAAAATACTTCGGTCAGGAGTTGATCAATTCAGTCCTGTACGGGACGAAAGGAACGATTCGGCTGAATCCACTGACCTTATTCGAGGATCGAAGTGGCCAGCTGGTAACCGTTGCTCTGCCTGCCAGTGAGGACGAGCCAAGTGGCTTCGCCTTGCAATTAAAAAACTTTCTGGAAGCGATCGCCGGATCGGCTGAGCCGGTGAATAACGTGGAGCAGGCCGTCGAACTGATGGAAATGATCGACGGGATTTACAGTTCGAGTGAGCTCGGGCGAGAGATCCCGATTGCGCGAGACTAGAAACGACGGGCCGCCAGGCTCCGGCCGCTGGTGAGTTGTGCGCCCAACGAAAAATCGTTTATTACGTCTGAGATAGGCACTTGCAACGAATCAACCATTAAAGCCACAACCTGACTTATGAAAAAATTGACGCTCATTTGCATCCTGACCGCCTTAACCGCAGTTCTGAATTCCTGCACCACTACGATCGAGGAACCAGCCACAACCACGACCACGACGACCCACCAAACCACGACCTCGGTTGAACGACCTCCGAGCCCGCCGCGAATGGGCGGGGGCGGGTACTGAGCCGAAGGGACTTTCGTAAAAAGGGGCGCGCCAAGTGGTGTGTCCCTTTTTGTTTTTAGGCTGCACTTGTTAACGTTTCTCAGAAAGCGGCGAAAGAATCGCCGCACTCCAAGACGCAAGCGCGGAACGGGCGTAATACTTCGGTCATCGGGCAGCTACCGGAGCGTGCGCCGCTGCTGCTGCGCCGTTCTGGAGCCGCGCCCAGTCACGTTCGGACCGTTTATGTCGCGACGCGTTACGCCTTTTCGCTTTCGGCTTCCGATTGGGTTTCTTCTTCCGCCTGACTAACGACCGGGGCGATTGCCTGCAATTTTTCGCCGTTACGCAGATCCATCAGTTTCACACCCATGGTGTTGCGGCCGACAACCCTGATTTCCTTTACCCGGGTGCGCACCATCTGGCCTTTGGTGGTGATCAGCATGAGTTCGTCGTTTTCTCGAACCGTGAGGGCGCCGACGACATCTCCGGTTTTGTCACCAGTCTTCATCGTGATGATGCCCTTGCCGCCGCGCGATTGCCGGCGGTAATCGTCGAATGGGGTTCGTTTGCCGATTCCGTTTTCACCGGCGACCAAAAGCATGGCATTGGGATCAACGATGGCGATGGCTACGACGAGGTCCTTCTTTTCCGGACGAATGCCCCACACGCCGACGGTGTTGCGGCCTTGATCGCGTAATTGCTCTTCATGGAAGCGCAGGCTCATGCCTTCCTTGGTGATAAGCACAATCTCGTTGTTTCCGTTCGTTAGCTTGGCATCAATCAACCGGTCGCCCTGCTCGATCTGGATCGCGATAATTCCGCCCCGGCGAACGTTTCGATAATCCGACAGGTTGGATTTTTTGATGATGCCGGTCTGGGTGGCGAAAACAATGTGAAGATTTTCATCCCATGTTTGATCAACCGCATTCGCGCCGGTGCCGGTTTTCTTCGATTGAATGCGAATGGTGGCGGCGATTTTCTCGTCGCTGCGCAATTCTAAAATGTTGGCAATCGAACGGCCCTTGGCTGCGCGGCCCATCTCCGGAATCTCGTAAACCTTTTCCACGTAGGCGCGTCCTGACTCGGTAAAGAACATCAGGTAGTCGTGGGTAGTTGCGGTAAAGAGGTGCTCGACGAAATCGCCTTCCTCCTGTTCCGTCGCACCTTCGCGGGTGGACATGCCGATCACGCCTTTGCCGCCGCGACGCTGAGCGCGAAACGCGCTAACGGCGGTGCGCTTGATAAAGCCACCGTGGGTAATGGAGATGATACAGCCCTCATTAGCAATGAGGTCCTCCATGTTGATCTCGCCTTCTTCAGGAACCAGATCAGTGAGGCGGGGAGTTCCATGTTTATCACGGACTTCCCGCAATTCTTTTTTAATGATGGTGAAGACGCGCTGTTCTTTGGCCAGAATGTCGCGCAAATCTTTGATCGTCTCGATCAGCTCATTGTATTCGTTGACGATCTTGTCCCGCTCCATGCCGGTGAGTTGATAGAGCCGGAGATCGAGAATCTGGTTTGCCTGATGTTCGCTGAAGGCGTAACGGCCCTCGCTCAATCGGCCCGGGTTCCGGATGAGAACGCCGATTTGTTCGACCTGACGTTTGGTGAATTCAAAGGCGAGCAGCTTCACCCGCGCTTCTTCCCGGTTGGCCGATCCCCGGATGATCCGGATGAATTCATCCAGATTAGCTAGAGCGATGAGATAGCCTTCGAGGGTCTCGGCCCGTTCCTCGGCTTTTCGCAATTCGAACCGGGTGCGGCGCAATACCACTTCACGCCGATGCTCGATGTAGGCGGCATTTGCTTCTTTGAGAGAAAGCAACTTTGGCCGGCCGTGATCGATCGCCAGCATGATCACCGCGAACGAACTCTCCAGCGCGGTGTGCTTGTACAAATTGTTGATGATGACTTTCGGGTTGGCGTCGCGTTTGAGCTCGATAACCACCCGGGTGTTTTCGTCCGATTCGTCCCGGATGGCGGTGATATCGGTGAGGACCTTATCGTTAACCAATGCGGCAATGCGTTCCACCAGGGTGGCACGGTTGACGTTGTAGGGAATCTCGGTGATGACGATCTGTTCCTTGCCGTTTTTGATTTCTTCGACCCCGGCTTTGCCGCGCACTTTCATGCTGCCACGGCCGGTTTCGAGATACTGCCGGATCCCGGACATGCCGCAGATGGCGCAGCCGGTTGGGAAATCCGGTCCTTTCACAAACTTCATCAATCCATCAAGGGTGATATCGGGATCGTCGATTTGCGCGCAGATCCCATCCACAATCTCGCCCAGGTTATGCGGTGGGATATTTGTGGCCATGCCCACCGCGATACCGGTGCCGCCGTTCACCAGCAGATTTGGGAATGCGGAGGGGAAAACGGTCGGCTCGGTCCGGGTTTCGTCGTAGTTAGGCACGAAGTCGACCGTGTCCTTGTCCATGTCGACCATGAGCGCAGCCCCGAGATGAGTCATCCGCGCCTCGGTGTATCGCATCGCCGCCGGGGGATCGCCTTCGACCGATCCAAAATTGCCCTGACCGTCGACCAGAGGTTCGCGCATCGCCCAGTCCTGGGCCATGTGCACCAGCGTCGGATAAATCACCGCTTCACCGTGGGGGTGATAGTTACCGCTGGTGTCGCCGCAAATTTTCGCGCACTTACGATGCTGTCGTCCCGGAAAAAGCGACAAGTCGTGCATCGCGTAAAGAATTCTCCGCTGCGACGGTTTCAATCCGTCCCGCGCGTCCGGAAGGGCGCGCGAAATAATCACCGACATCGAGTAATCGAGAAACGATCTCGATACCTCCTCGGCTACATTGATGGGTTCTACTTTTTCGTTCGCGTTATACACAGGCTAAACAATGACGAATTTGTTAATGTCGAATGACGAAGGAATGACCAAGCGCGAATGGCACGATCAAGCCATTCCTTCGACATTCGTCATTCGGGCTTCGTCATTTTTATTACACGTCCAGGTTTCGGACGTTTAATGCGTTATCCTCGATGAACTGCTTGCGCGGCTCGACCACGTCGCCCATCAAGATGGTAAACATTTTGTCGGCATCAACTGCGTTGTCGTCGTTCAAGTCGACCTTCAGCAGTTTGCGTTTCTCCGGATTCATCGTGGTCTCAAACAGTTCTTTGGCGTTCATTTCGCCGAGACCTTTGAACCGCTTGATCTGAACGCCGCGCCGGCCAATCTCGAGAATCTTCTGTAGAATTTCGGGAATCGAAAACAGCGGATGCGTCGTGGCCTTATCGCCTTCGCCTTCGATCAATTCAAAGATGGGTTTATCGCTGGCGGCATAGTGATCGACCTTGAAACCCTTGCGCGCGAGTTCCCCGATAATCTTGTGGATGCTGGTCGACTCATGCAGCTCGACCAGTTTTCCCCGGCGTCGAACCGCGCCATCCGATGCTACTTTGGCGGGAGCTGCGTCCAAAGGCAGAAGTTCCTGTCCGAGGTCCTCATCAAAAAGATTGAGATCGGGGTTTTGATGATGGAATTCGCGAACCGCCTTTTCGTCGTGAAAATAGTGCACCGATTCTTCGTTGCCTTCCCGAACTTTGACCAGGTAGGACGGCAGCTTGCCGGACCGGGCGTTTCGTTTCGCCAGGAAGGTCTCGAAATCGCCGCCGTGACGCCGCACCGCTTCCACTAACTTCGCCAGTTTCTCGAGAGACTCCAGAACGTCCTTGAGTTGGGCGGCGGTAATTTCCTTTTTGTCAGCCAGGTTTTTTATCCGCACATCTTCCGCGCCTAACGAGATTAAAATCCGGTTCAGCTGGACGTCGTCATCGACGTATTCCTCGCGTTTCTTGCGTTTGATCTGATAAAGCGGGGGCTGGGCGATGTAGATTTTGCCCGCCCGCACCAACTCGGTCATCTGACGGAAGAAAAACGTCAGTAACAACGTCCGGATGTGCGAACCGTCCACGTCGGCATCGGTCATGATGATGATCCGGCCATAACGCAGCTTGGAGATATCGAACCGGCCTTCGTCGGCTTTCCCATTGCCGTTGCCTTCCTCTTTCGGCTTACCGATTCCGGTTCCAATCGCGGTAATCATCGATTGGATCTCGTTATTCTTTAAAAATTGATCTTCGCGCGCTTTTTCGACGTTGATCAGCTTGCCGCGAATGGGCAAAATCGCCTGGTAACGCCGATCGCGTCCCTGTTTGGCCGAGCCGCCGGCGGAATCACCCTCAACAATGTAGAGCTCGGTCAGCTCCGGATCCCGCTCCGAGCAATCCGCCAGCTTGCCGGGCAACCCGCCGCCAGTCAGCGCGCCTTTACGAATCGTTTCGCGAGCTTTGCGGGCCGCTTCGCGCGCGCGCGCCGCCGTGAGAACCTTGTCGAAAATGCGCCGTGCCACCGGCGGATGCTGATCGAAATACGTCATCAAACCGTCGTAGACCGCCGAATTCACGATGCCGTCGATCTCGGTGTTAACGAGTTTGACCTTGGTTTGCGATTCAAACCGCGGGTTCGGCAATTTGATGCTGAGAACGCAAATCAAACCTTCACGCACGTCGTCGCCGGAAATCGCCGGGTCTTTCTCTTTGGTAAGATTATTCGAGCGAGCGTACTGATTCACCGCTTTGGTCAGGGCGGTGCGGAAGCCGGTCAAATGGGTGCCGCCATCTGGATTCGGGATCGAATTGGCGAACGGCAGAATCTGGTCGTTGTAACTGTCGTTGTACTGCAACACGACATCGACGAAAACTTCATCGCGCTGACGCTCGATCACGATCGGTTTCGGATGCAGCACCTGTTTGTTCTCGCCCAGCTGCTTCACGAACTCCTCGATGCCGTGTTTATAGTAAAACGTCTCTTTCTTGGGAGAATCAGTGCGCTCGTCGGTGAGATTGATCTCAAGCCCTGGATTCAGGAACGCGAGTTCACGCAAACGGGTAGCGAGCCGTTCAAATTTGAACTCGGTCGTGATAGTAAAGATTTCCGGATCGGGCAGGAATGTAATCAGGGTGCCGGTGCTTTTCTTGTTCTTGACCTCGCCGATCACCGTTAGCTTCTCGGTGGTCTTACCTTTGGCGAACGACATGGTGTGAACCTTGCCCTCGCGGGTAACTTCGACCTTGAACCATTCCGACAGCGCGTTGGTGCATTTCGCGCCGACGCCGTGCAGACCACCGGAATATTTGTAAGCGCCCTGACCGAACTTGCCGCCGGCGTGAAGATTGGTGAGCACCAGCTCAACCGCCGGCATTTTCCACTTGGGATGGATGTCGACCGGGATACCACGTCCATTATCACGGACCGACACCGAGCCATCCACGTGAACGGAGACTTCGATTTTGTCGCAGAACCCGGCCAGATGCTCGTCGATCGAGTTATCGAGGACCTCGAACACCATGTGGTGAAGCCCACGCTCGTCCGGGTCGCCAATGTACATCCCGGGCCGTTTCCGGACGGCCTCAAGCCCTTCCAATTTGTCAATTTGAGCGGCGTCGTATTTCTGAGCGGCCGCGATTCCGGTCGATGGTTGACGTGACATTTTGGAGACCGGAATTTCCTGCTGAGCTTGAACCATAGAGGGGGGTCGACGCGACCCTCGGGAACCATACGAAGAAAAGGGGGTAAAACAACAAATAATCTTAGTGTTTCCGGGGCCGTATTTCCTCAAGATCTTGGGGCCGCGGGCCGGGCAGAACCCCTTATCTGGTGTAGGGGCGGATAACTAGAATTTCAGTAAATTTGGCCTTGAATTTCGGCCCTACGGAAGGCGTTTTCGGATACCAAAAGCCCGGAAAATTTCCTCGTTAGACGGTTGGGCATTGTGTATCCAGACTGCCCCGTTATGACCCACAATTCTGACTGCTTCTTTTCATTGTAGCAGCACTGTCGTATTTGTTCTGGCAAATCATAAACCGTCAAACCGCTGTCATCCTGAGCGAAGTCGAAGGACCTCTCCCACTAGCGTGACGTTACCCGCGTTGCGAGATCCCTCGACCCCGCTCGGGATGACATAGCGAGGGACGCGGCTCGTGATCACCTATGAAATGCACGCAAAAATTGTAACCAGGATTTGTACATGCGCTGGCAAACATTAGCTGAAGCCCGCTGGATACTCGCCGTTCTCCTCCTGCTCATCATCGGCAGCTGGTTCGTTAGTCCATGGCTAAGTCTTGTTTTTCTGCTGCTCGTTTTCTACACGTTCGCATTTTTTCGCGACCCGGAGCGTGTGGTGCCAGCCGATGAGAACGCTGTGGTCGCAGCCGCGGATGGAACAGTAGCGGATATCGTTGAAATTGATGAGCCCGATGTGTTGAAGACAAAAACACGTCGAGTAGGAATTTTTCTTTCTGTATTCAACGTTCACACTAACCGGATGCCGGTCGAGGGCCGGGTGATTTACCGCCAGCATCGGAAAGGGTTATTTCTGGACGCGCGATGTCCGGAATGCTCGGAAAAAAACGAATCGATGACCTGGGCGTTCCAAAATCCGCGGACCACGATTGTGGTAAAGCAACTAACCGGTGCGATTGCCCGCCGCATCGTGGGATGGGCGAACCTGGGTGACGAACTTAAGAAAGGGGACCGTTTTGGAATGATTCGCTTCGGATCGCGAACCGAAGTATATTTGCCCCTGAACGCAACTGTCCTGGTCAAGGTAGGCGATCGGGTCGCAGGAGGACTAACTGTGATTGCGCGATTGGCGGATCAATGAGCGAACCGAATCCCAAAATTTATCTGCTGCCCAATCTGATGACGATGGGCAACCTGTTCTGCGGTTTCACCGCCACCTTGAAGATTGTGGAGGGCGCGCTGCTCCAATCGATCGATTCCAATGCCGCCGGCGATCTTTTTCACACCGCCATCTGGTTCATCCTCGGAGCCTGCGTGTTCGATTTGCTGGATGGGCGGCTGGCCCGGTTAGGCGGCCACGACAGTGCTTTCGGTCGCGAGTTCGACTCGTTAGCCGACATTGTCTCGTTCGGCGTGGCGCCGGCCCTGATGGTGTATCGGGTGGTGTTGCAGGAATTTCCGCGGGCCTGCTGGATCATCGCGTTCATTTATCTCGGCTGCGGCGCCCTGCGGTTGGCCCGATTCAATGTAGTTTCGGCTAACAACGAGCGCAACGGACCGCCCGCTGACAAGAATTTCACCGGTTTTCCGATTCCTGCTGCCGCCGGTCTGATTGCATCGATCACTTTGTTTCTGTTGTGGTTCGCCGAGAGCGAGCACCAGCTGGGACATTGGAAGTTCGTGCTGCCCCCGTTGATGTTGTTT
>DATFCK010000028.1:0-2176 GCA_035253185.1 Chthoniobacterales bacterium
GTCGAGCTTCGTTAACGGCTTGCGACGAAGCGATGCTCGGAATTGCCATCATCGCGTCGGGATCGTTGCCGGTATTTTTGATTTGTTCGAGTTCCCCTTCCAGACGCAGGCGATCGGTCTTTGCCGCGGTAAGTTTATTATTAAGGTCCTGCAACTTGTCTTCCACGATGCCGCCGCGACTGCCACCTGCGCCCGCGCCGGAACCCGCCTGCGAGCCGGTGGAAACGGTGCCACCGCCGAGTTGTAACGCGTCCGGCGTCTTCGCCTTGTAATCAGCCACGGCAGCTTCGCTTCGTTGCAAGTTTGCCTTTAAACGTTCTTCTTCTTCGAGAAGGTATCGCAAACTCTCCTGACTGAACGCGGCGCGGCGCTCAATCGCATTGCGAATGTACTCGCGTCCCACCGCTTCACACAGTCGCTGCGCCATAACCGGATCGCGGTTAGTCACAAACAAGTCGATGAGACGCGTTCCGCGCCGAATCGTGGCCTTCACCATTCCGGAGAGCGCGCCGGCCAATGCTTCTTCCATCGGTGTAAATGTCATCCCCTGGACCAGATCGGGCTGCGACCGCAAGTTGCTGCCGGTTTTCGGTGTAACCGGTGTCGCCTTCTTCGACGCGGAATCGGTGCTGATGGATTTGCCCAGAAGCGCGGCGCCTCCGTCTTCGGCCAAACCTTCCGAACGAATCACCCGGGCCAGCATTTGCCGATTCGTTAGGTTTTGTTCGATAGTGCGTAACGCTTCCTGGCTGGCCAGGAACATTGAGCGCATCCGCATCGGGTTATCCTCGGTAGCGGCTACGGTGGGTTCCTGGAAATCAACTTCGAGAACGGCGTGCGACTGATAAGTTTTGGGGGTGCGGGCCAAATAACCGAGCGCGATGAATAGTCCGGCCAGGATGCACAGAATCACAATCCAAAGCCGCTCGACCAAACTGTGCCAAAACGCGCGCAGATTAAATCCGCGCTGCGACTCGAGCATGACATCGATCGCGGGATGTTCGGATGGTGGGAGGGGCGCGGCTTTCATCAGCGGATCAAAGAAAACGTCGAACACCGAATGCCGAGCTCCGAAAGCTTTCGCGAGCAGGCAGTCGAACGCCGAATGCGGGGAAGCGCGAGAGCGAAAGCGAAAAACAGAAAGCGGAAAGCAGAAAATCGGCGAAGCAGAAGCAAATGCCGAACGGCGTAAAAAGGCTGCGCCTCACGCGGTGAACGCCCGCAATACCGCGAAACGTCGAACGCCGAACTCCGAACGCCGAATTGAAGACGAGTCAAATGCTCAACGCCTGATGAAAGAAAGCAGATTGTCACGGCTCAAGGTTTTTCCTGATAACTGATAACTATTAACCGATAACTGATGCTTCGCATCAAAAGATGCTTTCGCCGACGGTCACCGTGTCGCCCGGTTGAACGGTGAAGCCGGCGTGGTCGCCGCGTGCCATTCGTTTGGCATCGACCTTTAACACCTGGCTGCCACGGCGGACGCTGACGCGCTCGGGAGCAGCGATCCGGGTGTAACCGCCGGCCATCGCGACCGCTTCCAGCAAATCGATCCCCTGGGGACTGCCGTCCGGCATTTCGTAACTGCCAGGCCGGTTCACCTGACCCAGCATGGTGAAGCGACGCTTGGCGTAACCGAGGAGCATCACGTTCACTTTAGGATTAACCAGATAATCGCGACCGTACAAATCGGTTAGTTTGGCGGCCGCCTGGCTCAAAGTTAGGCCGGCGAGATGGACCGAACCGAGCAAAGGGACGCTCAGATTGCCTTCCCCATTCAATCGGCCATTTGTCCGCAAATCTTCTTCGCCAAAAACCTCCACTGCGACCTGATCGTTAGCGCTCAACACATATCCGGTGGGAGCGCTGATCGCGGCCGAAACCGGAGCAGAACCGCTGGCAGGCGCGGAAGCAGTGCTGCGGGGACGGGGTTGATCTTCAGCGGGCGCGGCCGGTGATTGGGCGAAAATTGTTAGGGGTAAGAGCAGCGCGACTAAGATGTAGCGTAAGCTTCCAGCTTGCGATCTAAACGAAGAGACAAGCTGGAAGCTTGTCCTACTTTGCGGTGAAATGTGGCGCAAGCTTCCAACTTGCGATTTAAACGGAGGGACAAGCTGGAAGCTTGTCCTGCTTTGCGGTGAAATGTGGCGTAAGCTTTCAACTTGCGATCTAA
>DATFCK010000029.1:0-15174 GCA_035253185.1 Chthoniobacterales bacterium
TTACCCCGGATCCCAAACAACTTTTGGGCAGTATTCCTGGAAAACGAACAGCTCGCCGGCTGCGACAATTTGGAAAAGTTAGTCGCCGGGTGCGAAGTCATCGCCGCCCTCGATCAGATCGACGAACTGCTCGCTGCCTAACGATCTCAAGCAAGTTGAGACAAAGTAATTGTCCACGCGGACATTTACTTTGTCGTGGTCCCCAGGCTAGAACCCAAAGTTCGTTACGGTTTGGGGTTTCGGAAAGCGGGTGTCACCTCTGAAAGACGCGAAGAGGCTGCCGGCTGCGACATACCGGAGCTCAAACCGCGAGCCCCTAATCCGCGTGCCTGGAGGGATTCGAACCCCCAACCTTCTGATCCGAAGTCAGATGCTCTATCCGGTTGAGCTACAGACACGAAACGGAACCCAAATTATCCCAACCGGAGGCAACGTCGCAACCCGCAATCCGCCACGTAATCGTGTTTGTGCTGGACTTCCGGCATTCGGATTCGTCCTCTGGTAGAGTGACTCCGGAAGAGGCACGCTCCGAACTGGACGGGATGGTGGTGGAGATCGAGCTCACGCTCATCAGCATCATTCAGGGCGTCGCTCTTACCTTCCTGATCGAGCGCGCGCGCGAGCTGGTTTCGGTCGAGGCGGCAGTGCATTGGCCATATGTGATCGCCGGGCTGACGGTTATCTTTGTTTTCTGGTCGCGGTCTGTGCTGCACATCATCACCGTCATCCGGTGGCCGCTCGAATTCGGTCATAATTTTCTGTATATCATGTGCGCGTTAGTCGAAGCCGTACTCTTTACCAGACTAACGAATCCGAGCGCATGGTTTGGGCTGGGCGCGCTGTTCGGATTCGCCGGGTGGATCCTGTTTACCTACGATCTCAGATTGATTCGGGCGCGGGAAATCGACAGCGCCGGCCCGGCCAGTAATGAGCTGATCCAGATCGTGAAGAAGGATCAATGGTTAAACATCGCGGTTCTGGTGCCGGCGGTCGCCCTCTCCAGTCTGGCGTGTTTCCTTTGTATTCGAATCTGGCCGGTCTTTTTCCTGGAACGGCAATTCCACGTTGTGCTGGCGATCATTCAACTGATCGGATTTGTGTCTTACCTTGTCTATGTGATCACCCATTTCCGGCGGGTGGCCCCGTTTGTAGCCCGCGCGCGAGCAGAATGGCGCAGCAAACTCGAAGCCTAGGAAATGACGTTGCCGCCGATATGTTGTAAGATTGATCTTTCGCCGGCAATTTGTTAGTCAAATCTGGCGCTAAGCAACTGTCATAAGATGAAATTACTTTCGACCGAGTCCCGCCGTAACGGTCAGCGTGGTGTGCCCGAGTTACCGCGCACCATTGATCAGGTCATGATCGAAGAACGCGCCGCCGCGTTCGGAAAAAGAAGCATCAAAACGTCGGCCAAGCTGGAAGGACTCAAATTGGCGGTGTCGATGATGGATCTCACAACGCTCGAAGGAAAAGATACGCCTGGCAAAGTGGCGTTCCTCTGTCGCAAAGCGATGCAACCGCTCGATCCGCAGTATCAGGTTCCTTCCTGCGCAGCGGTGTGCGTCTACCCGAACCTGGTGCGAGTCGCGAAGAAATTTCTGGGGCATTCCGGCGTTAAAGTGGCCTCGGTCGCAACCGCCTTTCCGACCGGTTTGATGCCGTTGAAGTTAAAACTCGAAGAGGTGCGAACGGCCGTTCGCAACGGCGCTGATGAGATCGACATGGTGATCGACCGTGGCGTATTCCTGGCCGGCGATCACGCCAGAGTTTTCGACGAGATCGCCCAGACCAAAGAAGCCTGTGGACCCGCCCACCTGAAAGTCATTCTCGAGACGGGCGAACTGCAAACTTACGACAACGTTCGCGTCGCCAGCGAGATCGCAATGCGCGCGGGGGCTGATTTCATCAAGACTTCCACTGGAAAAATCTCTCCTGCCGCAACCATGCCCGTTACCCTGGTGATGCTCGAAGCGATTCGGGATTTCTTTTACGAGACCGGTTTCCGGATCGGAATGAAACCGGCGGGTGGAATCAAGACCGCCAAGCAATCGCTGGCTTACCTGGTGATGGTGAAGGAAACGCTGGGCGACGACTGGCTGACGCCGGATCTGTTTCGTTTCGGCGCCAGTACATTGGTCAATGACGTGCTGATGCAAATCGTCAAGACAGTGGACGGCAATTATCAGGGCGCGGATTACTTCTCGCTGCCGTAGGGCGACTCCATTCGGTTGGTCCAATTACAGGCATGAGGCGCCGCCCGACATTAGGGGCGTTTTTTGCTGCCTACAGGTCCATCGGCGGATCGAATTACGAATTTGCCGACAAGCACACGCGTTCGATCCCTCTCGCGGATCCCAGCCAACGTCGCATAAAAGCGCGCCGCGCCGGTTCCTTTGCGAGCCGGTGCGGTCCCTTCTCGGATTGGGCGAGGCTTAGTTTGCGGTTGGGCCTGGTTGCACCTGCCCCACTGCCTGAACCGCGTCGATCAATCCGAAGCCGTCTAAAAAGCTAAACCCGAAACCGTATCGGTTAACGAAGAAACCCTTCAGATTGTTTATGGTGGTCGTGGCAGTGAAGTTGCCAAACTCGAGATAATCTCCGGTATTCCCGCCGCCGTTTCCGATAAAATCACGGTCGATGCCAAATGTCATCGAATCGCCATTCTTAAAGGCGCCCTTGGCGAACGACAGAGTGATCGATGATACGGTTTCGGTCTGTTGCGGAATGACGGTGAAGATGTTACTCGGGTTGAGATTCACCAGTTTGCCTAACGTGAATGGAAAGCCCGTCGCGGTCGTGGTATCGAACTTCAGGAAAGCGTCGGTTAGGTCAATAGTAATTGAAGTGAGTGACTCGTTACGCTTGGTGGTGTTGAACTTCAGGGTAAAGAAGTTCCGATC
This sequence comes from Chthoniobacterales bacterium, assembly GCA_035253185.1. Taxonomy (GTDB): domain Bacteria; phylum Verrucomicrobiota; class Verrucomicrobiia; order Chthoniobacterales; family UBA10450; genus DATFCK01. The sequence goes on from DATFCK010000029.1 coordinate 2,901, forward strand.
CCGGGCGGACGCGTTGCTGCTGTTACCGGTGCCGGTGAGGGTTATGGTTGCGCCGCTGAATCTTTTCTTGCGCCCTTTCTTTCTGACCCCCTGGCTGACGGCGGTGCTCTGCAATGGATCAAGGTCGTGTTCCATCGTCACCGTAGTTTGAAGGATATTATTGATCTGGCTGGCGGTTAACAGTCCCGGCCCGCCGGCTTTTTGAAGCATCAACGCGGCCACTCCGGCAGCGTGCGGCGCCGCGGCGCTGGTGCCGAAGAAATTCGGTAGATCATCGCCTTCAAAATCGTCTCCGAAGAATGTGGTGTTCCCGCCATCCGGCGCGGCGATATCGGGTTTATTCCTAACGATTGGGTTGGCCAGTCGCAGGCCGGTGGCGTCGAAATAAATCGTGACCCCGCCGGCTGAGGTGAACTCTTCCACGAATGCTTCAAACGGCGGTCCGGCCGGATTGGATGGAAATTCGTCGTAGACATAAGCTGCCACCCCGATGGCGTTGACTGCACTGTTGTGACCGTGGCCGGACGGCGCTTTGGGCTGATAATATTCCTCCGCGCCCACGCCTCCAAAGTCGTCGATTGACAGATACCGAAGCTTTGTTGCCACCGGCGTAGCCGGAGTGGTGCCGGCGCGAGTAATCGCGATCTGGTAGTCGGCATCCGCCGTCCCGGCATTTTCGACCAGGATATCTTCCACCGCCTGCTGCGTCGAAAAGTTGTCCGACGTCCCGGATACCGAGGCCAGGTAGTTCCCAGCCGCGTCGAACACCAGGATGTTGTAATCGGTGGTGACGCCCGGCCGATCCGGCGGCATCGGTGTCTGATCGAAGGGATCGTTCCACTGAAACGAAAATTCGAGCGTGGTCTCGGCCGTAATCACAAACCGCTGGGAAATGTCCACTGGTCCGGCAGGATCGGGGTTGAAATTATGAAAACCGCCGGTCGTTAGGCCAGCCGGCACTTGATCGAGCTTCAGATTCTGATTAGGTAACCCGGCCCGCGCGATCATATCGGAAATCGGACGAAAATCCGATTCATACCCTCCGCCCTGATAATTGCCGGCTGACGAAAAGTAGGTGCATTTCGGGCCGCTCAAAACCGAGCTGGTCACCACGTCGTCAACCGCCTGAGCGATGATACCGTCGGAGAACATTGGTTCTTCGGTGTAAATGATGTCATCAACAATCACGCTGCAATGCGCGTCCGTTCGCAGCTTTCGAATATTTTCCGCGAATCCCATCTTGCTGACGAACGCAGTCGCAAACGCGAGGTTCGCTTTGGGCGCGACGTCGTGCACGATTTGCAGCATGGCGCGTCCTTCATCGGCCGCATCCGGGTCGGGGAAATCTTCGATCACATTTACCGGGTTTGGATTGTTCGGATTACCCGGCCCGGGAAGATCGCCGCTGGCAATGTCCTCGGCGGCATGAATCGTTAACGGATCGCCATTGAGATCGAGGGTCGCGGTGTCGTAACTGTCGGACAACACGCCGACGGTTTGTCCGGTACCGTCAAAGCCCTGCGCATTGAGCGTATCGGTGTGGAGCAGAAACACACCGCCCGATGTGGCGGCGCCGACATTTTTTCGGGGCCGATGCGCCAGAGTTACCGAAAGAATTCCCGGGGACCGGGCGACGTCGGCGATGCGCGAGACCGAGACAAATGCCGACAACGCGCCTTGCTTATAAGACGGCACCTCGCTAACGACCCTGGCGCCGAGTTGGGATATTTGACCGCGCACAGTTGCGAGCGGCAATTGACCGTTAAGATGAATTTCGACCAGCACCCGTCGGTCGGCATCGCGGATGGTGGCGCGGTCCAGCCCGGATCGTTTGCCAGTCGCCGATTTCGCGAGGGGTTTCTGCTGATCGGCGGTGATTAGCCGCCGCAGATTGTTATCGATATTGGCGGGAACGTCTGCCTGGGTCCACCCAGTCGCGACTGACGCGAAAAGAGTTGCGGCGCACAAAGTGAGGGTGGCGTATCGATGCAAAGATGGGGTCATAAGGGTGAGGGATAGGGTGACGATCAATCTACGAGACAGACGTGGAAAGTAACTGGCGGACAACCAAAAGGCAATCAGACTCTGGCGTTTGAAGCAAGCCGCGACTCTTTTCGTTTTTGCGTGCGATAAGGCCCGACTAGAGCTACAAAGATTAAGCGCGACATGGCAAAGCAAAGGAAACGACGCGAATCAGCCCTGGTAGTGGTAGAGGGGAACGGCGATCTGGCCGAGCAGCGGCGCCCCATCGCGATTCAGGATCGGCGGTTGAATTTTGGCGGCCGCTGGGACTACGCGCCGGCGCCCGAAAGCAACAGCTATATCAAGCTCCGGCCGAAATATCCCCTGTTCATCAATGGGAAATTTGTGGCCCCGCATTCGGGCAAATATTTCGATTCAATCAATCCGGCGACGGAAGAAAAGCTGGCCGAGATCGCGGACGGTGACGCGCACGATGTGGATCGCGGGGTGCAGGCAGCTCGTCGAGCCTTTCAAACATCATGGGGCAATCTTCCCGGGCGCGAACGGGGCAAGTATCTTTATCGGATTGCCCGATTGATCCAGGAAAAGTCGCGTGAACTGGCGGTCATCGAATCGATGGATGGCGGCAAGCCGATCAAGGAAAGTCGTGACATCGATCTGCCGTTAGTCGCGGCCCACTTCTTTTATTACGCAGGTTGGGCTGACAAACTGGAATACGCATTTCCCGGTCGCACACCGCGGCCGATCGGCGTGGCTGGTCAGGTTATACCGTGGAATTTCCCATTGTTAATGGCGGCCTGGAAACTGGCGCCCGCGCTTGCCGCCGGTAATACCTGTGTCCTGAAGCCGGCTGAAACCACCAGCATTACCGCATTGCATCTCGCTGAGATTTTACAGGAGGCGGAACTGCCTGACGGCGTGGTGAACATTATCACCGGGGCCGGCGACACCGGCCGGGCGCTGGTTGAACATCCGAAAGTGGACAAGATAGCCTTCACCGGATCGACCGAAGTCGGCAAGCGGATTTTAAAAGCCGTTAGTGGAACAAAGAAAAAGCTGACGCTGGAACTCGGAGGCAAGGCCGCAAACATCATCTTCGAAGACGCAACGATCGATCAGGCAGTCGAAGGCATCATTTCGGGCATTTATTTCAATCAGGGCCACGTGTGCTGTGCCGGGTCGCGGTTGTTTGTGCAGGAAGGCGTCTTTCCCCAGGTGATTCGAAAGCTCCGCGATCGCATTTCCACGCTGCGGGTGGGTGATCCGCTGGATAAGAATACCGACATCGGTGCGATCAATTCGCGGATGCAGCTCGATAAGATTTGCGAATTGGTGGATAGCGGGGTTCAGCAGGGCGCGGAGCTGGTGCAACCGCCGGTGCGTTTGCCCAAGCGTGGCTACTGGTACCCGCCGAGCTTCTTCACCGGGGTGACCGCTTCGCACCGAATCGCTCAGGAAGAAATTTTCGGTCCGGTATTAAGTGTGATGACTTTCCGGACGCCGGAGGAAGCGCTCGAGCGCGCCAACAATACTCCTTACGGCTTGAGCGCAGGGGTGTGGACCGATAAAGGCAGTAAGATTTTCAAGATCGTGAACAAACTGCGGGCGGGTGTCGTATGGGCTAACACCTACAACAAGTTTGACCCGACCAGCCCGTTTGGCGGCTACAAGGAAAGCGGATTTGGCCGCGAAGGCGGCGCGCACGGGCTTTTGCCTTACGTGAATTTGGGATAGTTAGGCCCCGGGGCGTGCAGTCCAGATTCGTCTGACCGGCCTGACCGGTCCGGCCAGTCTGCTGGCAATCACGAACCAACGTTCCAGCGTCAGCTCTGCCGGAATGTGAACGGCAACCGCGCCCTAACCGGTACTGCCTGGCCGTTTTTCTTCGCCGGATTGAATCGCCAATCGCGCACGGTGTATCCGGCTTCTTCGCCGAAGTTGTAGGTCGTCGCTTTGATGACACGAACATGGCTGACCGAACCGTTCGGGTTAATCGTAAACTCCGCTACGGCATAACCGAGTTTTCGGGTCCGGCCTTCGGCTTCCGGGAAGAACGGGGCGAATCCTCGTCTGAACGTCGGCGGTGAATCGTACGCGGTCCTGGGCGAAACGACCTCAAGATTACTCGCGACCTGTTCCGGGGGCATCGGGTTTCCCTCGAAAGCCTGTTTGGAGGCGCAGCCACACAGGATTGCAATTGCGAAAAGAGCAGCCGCCGCGGCGGGCAAAGACGTGTTAATGGGCAGTGACCTCATATTGGTGTCGTTAACCCTAACGCATCAAACATGGCGCAGTCAGACTAAAATTCCAGACCAATCCGGACGTCTAAACGATCATTTCAGACACCGGGCAAAGCGATTTACTCTTCGGTCGCCAGTTTCGAATCCAGAAACAACAAGACGAAGGCGATTCCCAAAAGCGGTTTTAGAATTGCCTGCAGGATGTTCGCGGCAAAAGTCGAGCCGGCGGCGCCGGCGTTTTTCACGGCCGCGCTGATTGCTTCGGGAAGCTTTTGTGGATCCGTGGTGCTGTTGATTGCAATGAACATCTGTGATACCGCCGGCCAGTTTAAAGCGAGAACCACCGCAAACCAAAGTAATGCGATGAGCGCGCCCCGCCACATGGGCCGCCGGTACCACGGCAGGTCGCGCCCGCTACGGGCCAGTTCGCGACTGCGGCGTAACGATTCCAATGCGTCGCAACCTTCCAATACCGCAAACTGCTGCCAGAACATGAAGTTAACGAACAAACGGACGGTAACCCAAATCATGATCGTTAGGACTACTAGAATCAACAGTGCCGAGGATAACGACACTTTGCCCGGCCAGATCGAAAGAATGAGCGCTCCCGGCATGATCGCCCAGAATGCGTAGCAGACGAACACAAACACCCACAAAAATGCGACCCGCGGCCAGTATTTCACCGCTTCATTCAGGGTGGCGAAAAAACCGAGCCGTTCCCCGGCGGCATATGCGGCGGTAAGGATTTGAATCGCCGCGATATAAATCGGCGTCATCACCAGTCCGAGAAGCAGCAGGCACAGCGCAACCGTGCCGGCAAGCAGCGATCCGGTGCTGGAATTCGGACCGGCCGTGGTTTCGACGAAAGAACTAATTACCTGCGCGCAGATCGCCGGAGCGATTACCAGCATCGTTAGGCCGAAATATTTCACAAATCCGCGGACGTAAATGACGAATGTGTCCGGCAGAATATAAGTGCTCGAAACAGGCGTTGGAACTGGCGGGGAGGGAGTCGGCGGTTCGGGAGGTAACGGTGGCGGTTCGAATAATCCGGGAATGCTCTCCGCTTTTTCCCATTCGGTGGCGTCGGTTCGCCGGGCATCGTTGCTCGGCAGAACACGGCCTTCGGCCTTCCATTCTCGCAGGGTAGCGACATCGGCCGGGCCGTAATCCTTGCCATCCACTCGAATGATCCAGCGATCCGACATTGCCGAATTGTAGGCTTTCTCAGTGAGACAGCATCAATAATCCGTCCCTTCCGGGGTGGAAGCACCGAACAAACAAATCCCAAACTCCAAGCGCCACGAGTATCTATGGCTCCAGCACTAAATCATGCGCCGGATTGGGCATTGCAGCTTTGACGGTTCCCTGGAGTTTGGAGTTTGGGATTTCGGGTTTTGAATGTCGCTGGCAAACCCGTTTGTCGATATCGATCAAACAGCTACGTTCAATCACACAATGCGCTTACTCCTGATCGACGGTCACTATTATGTGTACCGCTCATTTTTCGCGATTCCCAACCTGTCGAACTCCCGGGGCGAACCGACCAACGCGATCTTTGGTTTTACCAAGACGCTGCGCTTGATGATGAAACATCTGCAGCCGGAGTACGGAGCGGTGTTTTGGGATGAAGGCCTGCCCCAGAAACGGATGGAGCTTCAGCCGAACTACAAGGAGACCCGCAAGGAAATGCCGCTGCCGATGGTGCCGCAGCTTGATTACATTCGAAAACTCACGCCCGTCCTCGGGTTTCAGAATATCTCGTTGCCGAACACCGAGGCGGACGACCTGATGGGATGCTACGCCGTCGCCGCCTGCCGCCGCAAAGGCATGGAGGTTATCCTGGCGACTAACGATAAGGATTTGTTCCAGTTGGTAGGGCCGTGTGTGAAAGTTTACAGCACGGCCAAGGCGGATCTGCCCAGCCCGAAAGATCCGTTTACCCTTCTGGGCGAGGATCAAGTGGTAGCCAAATGGGACGTGCCACCAAAATGCATCGGTGATGTTTTGGCCATCGCCGGCGATAGCGTTGATAATATCCCAGGCGCAGGCATCGGGCGGAAGGCTGCCGCCAAATTAATTCAGGAATTTGGCAGCCTTGAAAAGCTGCTGGCCCAGCTCGACAAAGTGAAGAGCGAAAAGACCCGTGAAAAACTGCGAACTGCCCGCGACCAAATTCTGAAAAATCGCAAAATGGTCGAACTCGACTGCGATACCGAGCTGCCGATCCCGATCGACGATCTTCGCATTTCCCCAAATTACCCCGAATTGATCGCGCAAATGGAGAAGTGCGAGTTCAAATCCCTGCTTCAGGAAGTCCGGGATGAGGCCACCAAGGCGGTTCCGGCCATGCAGGCTGAGCTGAAGCTTTAAGCCATCTTCGAAGCGCGAAAAAAACCCGAAAATCGTAGAAATTTTTCGAACGTTGGGCGGCGGGACCTGTCAAAAATAACAGGTTAAGGCGATTCGGGCGGCTGCACGTAGTTTCGTATTTGTTGTTTCTCCTTGGCGTGCGCTGCCCGAATCTTTTTTGTACGGGGTTTTCCCCATTCCCCATCGGCGATCGAGTCGATCGGCGCTACCAATGCCAGCGGCCCCTTTAGGGAGGGCGCCGAACCCATTTCCTTCTGCAAGGGAAGCTGTTAGCTTCCTTCGGCATTAACCATGGGACGATAACAGCGTCCCTTCCAGGCCATATGCAGGACGATCAACCTTTCGGTATCCGCGGCTTCGTAATCGATACCCCTGAAATGGGTACCATCCGCGCTTTTCCAAAGGGCGGGATCGTTATTCATAAGGGGCGCATCATCGAGGTGGGCAATTTCGATGACCTCCGGCGAACCCAGCGCCCGGCCCCGCTCGAATGGGTCGACCCTGGACCTTTGGTCGCCATTTTCCCGGGACTTATCGATATCCACACGCACCTGCCGCAGTATCCGGTAGTGGCGCGCGGCGAAAGCGAACTGTTGCCATGGCTTCGCGAACACATTTTTCCGGTGGAACGCGATTTCACCGGGCCGCGAGCACGCGCCCAGGCGCCGCTATTTTTTCATCAGCTGGCGCGAAACGGCACCACCACGGCGATGGTTTACACCGCGATTTACGAAGACAGTTGCGACGCTGCGTTTGAAGCGGCTCGCGACAGCGGTCTTCGCGTCATCATGGGCAAAATGATGATGGACATCGCTTCCTACGGACAATTGCAGCCCAAAAAGGTATTGTCGGTTTCGCTGTTGGAAAGTGAGCGCCTTTGCCGCAAGTGGCATCGCGCCGAAAACGGCCGGCTGGAGTATGCGTTTAGTCCGCGGTTCGCGGTGGCGTGTTCGGAAAAGATGATGCGGGGCGCGGCGGAACTGGCGGCGCGATTTAATGCCTATCTCCAGACGCATCTCGCCGAAAACCGCGAAGAGATCGAAAAGGTGCATCACCTGTTTATGGCGGCACACGATTACACGCACGTCTACGAGACCTGCGGTTTGCTCACATCGATGACGGTGCTGGGCCATTGTATCCACCTGAAACCGCGGGAGATAGAAGCGATCGCGGTGGCTCAGGCGAATGTTGCGCACTGTCCCACGTCTAACCTCTTTTTGGGAAGTGGACTGATGAAACTCGATCAACTCTTGAAAGCCGGAATTGCAGTCGGCCTCGGCTCCGATGTCGCCGCCGGTCCCGAACTGAACATGTGGCAGGTGATGCGGGCCGCGATAGATGTTCAAAAGGCTCGGGCCACGTATGAACCAAATCTGCGACCGCTGCGTCCCGCCGAAGCGTTGTATCTCGCCACCGCCGGCGGTGCCAGGTCGTTAGGCAAATTATCGTCGATAGGTACACTCGACCCCGGCAAAGAAGCGGATCTGGTGCTGGTCGATATCGGGGCCACTCTGCCTTATCCACCGGCCCAAACCTCCGGGCCGGAGCTGTCGCCGGAAGATATCATCGCGCTTTGTATTTACCGGGCCGGGCCGGCCGCGACGGTAGAAACTTACGTCCGCGGGAGATCGGTCTATCGGCGTCCCATCAGCAGTTAGTTTCGAAAAAGCGCCGCTATGAAACCGTCTCACGACCCCATCGAGATCGCGCTGAAGGAAGATATCGGCGAAGGCGATGTAACCTCGGCGTTTTTCGTTCCGGAGACGGTGCGTGCGGCTGCCCGCATCGTTAGCCGCGAAAAGGCCATCATTGCCGGAACCGAGACTGCCGCAGAAGTGTTTCGCCGGGTCGATCCATCGACGCAGGTGAATGTCATCCGCGGCGATGGGGTAGAGGTTGCGCCCGGGGAATCGATTCTCGAGATCCAGGGGTTCGCGCGTTCCATACTTCAGGCCGAACGGGTGGCGCTGAATTTTTTTCAGCGGCTATGCGGCGTGGCCACGCTGACCCGCCAGTTTGTGGACGCGGCCGGCACCGACCAGGTCAAAATTCTCGATACCCGCAAGACGACGCCTGGTCTGCGGGCGCTGGAGAAAAAGGCGGTGGTGGCCGGTGGAGGAGTTAATCATCGGTTCGGTCTGGACGACATGGTGCTGGTAAAGGACAACCACCTGTTGGTTCAGGCGGACTTCATCCGTTTCGGCGAAGCGGTTAGGAATTTGCGGGCTGAACGCCCCGACCTCAGAATCGAAGTGGAAGCAGACGATCTGCGGCAGGTTCGTAACATTCTGAAAGTGGCCGACGTCGACCTGATTCTGCTGGATAACATGCGCCCCGCCCAATTGCGCGAAGCAGTGGCGTTAGGAAAAGGCCGGAACGTGAAGTTTGAGGCCAGCGGCGGCGTAACTTTGAAAAATGTGAGAGTGATAGCCGCGACTGGAGTGGACTTCATTTCAATCGGCGCACTTACCCATTCGCCCAAGGCCATCGATCTGTCCCTCGAAATCACCAATGTCGGCATCTGACCGGCTGGACGCGGATCAGATCCGAGCAGCTCTGGGCTCGGCGATCATTGGACGTGAGGTTACAATCCTTCAGCAGACGTCGTCGACTAACGACGAGATTGCGGAGCTGGCCAAAGCGGGCCACCCGGAAGGGGCAGTCGTGTTTGCCGAACATCAAACTGCCGGGCGCGGTCAGAGAGGGAATACATGGGAATCGGCGGCCAATAAGGGATTGTGGCTTTCGATTTTGTTGCGACCGGAAATCCGGGTGCAGGATTCGGGAATGCTGACGTCCTGGGCCGCGCGAACGGTCGCGACTACGATCGACCAATTTTGCCAAATAGAAACGCGGGTCAAACCACCTAACGACGTCTACATCGTTGATCGCAAGGTTGCTGGAGTACTGGTGGAGATGAAAGCCCAGCCTGAGTCCGCCCATATCGCGATTCTGGGCGTTGGCATAAACGTGAACCAGGTGCGGTCCGATTTTCCCGAGCCGCTGCAGGGTCGCGCGACCTCATTGTTACTGGCGACCGGCCATGCCTGCGATCGAACCGCTCTGGCCGCGGCCCTGCTTGGGAATTTCGATCGTACATATCGTAACCTGGCCGGCACCCAGTCCGCGCAAAGACTGTGAAGAACCTGTCGGTGACGGTTAGTCGTTCTCCGGTTGGAAATTCTGCAGCGCCCGCAGTTTTTCCAGAGCTTTGCCGTTCTTGATCTGTTCGCGCGCCAGAGCGATGCCATGATTCATCTCGCGCGCCAGGCCGGCAACGACGAAACCGCCGGCGGCGTTGGCGATGGCCATTTCCAGTTTCGGCCCGTCCAGTTCCCCCGAAAGAATTTGGTGCAGCGCCGCCGCATTCTCGCTGGCATTTCCTCCGGCGAGCTGGTCGAGTGGACATGGCTCGATGCCAATCCAGCGGGTATCGAGCACGGCGGAAGTGACTTTGCCATCATCGAGCTCGACCACGGTGGTAGGGCCGCAGATGGAAATGTCGTCGATTCCTCCGCTGGTGTCCGTTAGGCCATGGACAACCCAGGCTCGCGACCGTTCAAGCCGCCGCAAGACATCGCCGAACACGCCGGTAAGTCGAGGGGCATACACCCCGATCAGCTGCCGTTTGGGATGGGCCGGGTTCAGGAGCGGCCCCAGAAGATTGAAAATCGTCCGGGTTTTCTCCCGCGCCAACCGCTGACGCATCTCGGCCAGGGCGCGGAATGCCGGATGGTAGGCTCGCGCGAAAATGAATCCCAAACCATGGCGTTTCACGCATTCCCGCAAATCGTCCGGCGCCAGATGGATGGGCACGCCCAATTCCTCCAGCACATCCGCGCTGCCACAAAGAGATGTGACACTTCGGTTCCCATGCTTCACCACGGTCGCGCCACCGGCCGCCAGGATGAACATGATCGTAGTCGATACGTTAAACATGTTGATGCCGTCGCCGCCGGTGCCGCAAACATCGATCATCGGGCCGTTTAGCTCGGCTTCGTCGATCTGCGGATCGATCGCTCGCTTTAACAGCAGGTCGGCGAATCCAAAAATTTCATCGGCCGTTTCTCCCTTTCGATGGAGCGCGGTGAGAAACCCCGCCTTTTGGTTATCGTCGATCTGTTCGGAAAACAACAGCGTTACCGCGTAGGCGATCTCGCTGCTGTTTAGATCTATGCCATTGCTTAGTTTTTCCGTCAGTTCTTTCATCGATCGCCCAGGCGGTCAGGTCACCTAACGACAATCAGGCGGCGTTTGGCATTTGTTCGGCCAGCCACTGACGATAAATTCGGGGAGATATTTCGGAAGGCTTGATTTCGCTTCGGCCGCCCCAGAACACGTTGGTGTACGACACCGGCAGGCCGACCGAATCCAAATGTTTGTCGATCGCATCCTTGTGGCGCAGCAACAGCGATTTGTCGGTCCCGTGCGCGACCGCCATGATATTGACGTTTTTGAATTCCGGCCCGGCTTCGCGCCAGTAACAATGGGTCAGAATGTGGTGTCGCCCTACTTCACCGCCGGCTTCCACTTCACGTCCTGCCGGGATCGCCCAGTGAAATAAGGCATTGAATCTTGTCACCCGGACGCCGCCGGCTGACGGCTTTACGTGTTCGAGAAAAGTGGAAAATCTTCCCAGAATTTTTCGAGAGGCCAGATCCTTGGCGATCCGGAAAAACTCATCGACCGACACGCCCGCTTCAGCCGCTCGTTTATTCCAGGGCGAGGGCGCAATTTCGTCAACCGTGAACTCCCGCTTTAGCGCCAGTAACACATCCCACTCGCGATCGGTCAGATCCACGACTTGCACCGGAACCATTACCGCGGGTTCATCCGCTTTGCTTCCGGGTTCGATGGTTTTTCGCCTAACGTGTCCGACACCAAGCGTAAAAATTCCTTTTGCCGGCATGATCCGGAAATGATCGGCCCCAACCTTTTGCCCGAGCAACCGGCAATGGTCGTCTAACGAGAAGCCGCGTGGCACCTTGACCGTGGTCCAAAGCTTGTAATCGGAACCGGCGGTGATGGTGTCGGTCGAACGCAGAACGACATGGCCCGAGAACGGATCGCGTTGGAACATCCAGTCGAAAGCCGGCTCGATTCTCTCCGGCGCGACCTTCCACGCCACCAGTGCGCCCTGCGCTAAATTCGTGGCCAGCAATGTTTGGCGAACCCGGCGAATGGTCCCGGCTTTGAGCATCGCACCGATTCGTGCCGTTACGGTATCGACTTCGACACCCGAACGCCGGGCAATTTCCTCGAATGGTTCGCGGACGAATCCTTCGATCTTATCTTCGGAAATCGCCAAAATCCTGGCGTTAATCGGATCGGTGTGCTCGACCGGTAGCATTGCAAAACAATGTGGCACAGGCAGATCGAGTGTGAATGATAAAAGTACGGCGCCTCGCGGTGATTCCGGTTTGAACAGTGTTGGCCCAGGCGGAAGATGTTCGTTACGTGATCAAAGCCATCTTTTTCGACGCTGTCGGTACTCTTTTCTATCTCAATGGAACCGTAGGCGGGCATTACGCCCGGGTCGCGCGTGAGATAGGACTCAATCTCGACGCGCAAAGGCTTGATCACGCATTCATATCGTCCTGGAAACGGATGCCTTCCCGGCCTGCCATTGATGGTCCGCGACTGGGCCGCCCGCGAGGTCGCCCCGAAGATCCACGACC
>DATFCK010000030.1:0-2109 GCA_035253185.1 Chthoniobacterales bacterium
CAGCGGATGTGGTAGCGCTGCCTAACGACTATGAAGCGCCCCGGGGTGGGCAAAATCTCAGGGCGTGCCACCGGCGGCTTTGATCACGCCGCAAGCGACGCGCGCGCCGGCGTCGCCGCTCGGTTGCGAAGTCAGATCGTCCGGATTCGCGTGCACAATGACGGCGCGTCCGATAATGGAGCGATCTCCGGCCATGGTCATCGTATGATCGACGTAATTGAGTCGGGCTACGCCCGACGCGTCGGCTTCAATATTGCCCATGTCACCATCGTGCCGCTGCGAACTCTCCGGCGCGCCATGCGGCTCGTTGGTCGGATTGAAATGGCCACCCGCTGAGGCTCCATCCGGCGCGCTGCAATCGCCGTTTTCGTGTATGTGGAATCCGTGTTTGCCAGGCGTTAGGCCGGATATTTCCGCTTCCACCCGGACGCCATCAGCCACTTCGCTGAAACTGACCGAGCCGCGCACATTATTTCCCTGCGTAGGCGTTAACTCGGCAGTTGCTCTCAGGGAACCGGACGACGGCAATTGTACGGATGCGTCTGGCGTGGCGCTTATTGCCGGAGTGGCGACAGTGGTCGCCGGCGAAATACCCGGACTAGGTGTGGCCACGGTTTCAGTCGCAGCGTTCTGGCGGTTGTCGCAGCTCGAGATCAACGCGCCGCAGAGCATCATCGCAACAAAGCAGAGAGTATAGGAGGGTTTCATAACATTAGAGAACGCATCCCAGAGTCATGTTAGACGGATTAATCCGGCCACATTTTCTCTTTGATGCCTGCACGCAAGAGCCACCAGTTAACCGGGTAGCTGGTTAGGAAACCGGCCAGCATCGCGATCTGCATCATAAACCAAAACAGCGGATTGGTTTTCTCGCCCAGAGATACGCAGCGCAGTGCGGCAACGATGTGCCGGGTATCCCCTTGCCGCCGCGGGCGGGGAGGACCTTCCCCGGAGAGAATCCATTCAAAAGGGAGGTTGCAGTGGAAAACATCCTTTCAGAGATGTCTCAATCGTGATCTGCTATGGTCGATAAAAACCTCCACCTTGCCGCCGCGCACAGTTCCATTTTCCATGCCGGAGTCGCTGTCGGACGATGCGATTCGGGGCCGGGCAATTGCGTTCAATGCTCAAATGCAAATGCGCCGGACCGTTCGCGAATTTTCAGAGCGACCGGTATCGCGTGAAGTGATTGAAGCCTGTCTGCGCTGCGCCGGCAGTGCGCCGAGCGGCGCGAACTTGCAGCCGTGGCATTTCGTCGCCATCGCCAGCGTCCCGATCAAGCGTGAAATTCGGGTCGCCGCGGAAAAGGAAGAACGGGAATTTTACCAGCACCGGGCACCGAAAGAATGGCTCGCTGCGCTGGCGCCGTTAGGTACGGATTCGAACAAGCCATTTTTGGAGATTGCCCCGTGGTTGATTGCGATTTTTTCCCAGCCTTATGGAGTTGCTCCGGATGGTTCGCGCCTGAAACATTATTATGCGACCGAATCGGTCGGCATTGCGACCGGTCTATTAATCACCGCCATCCACCAGGCCGGGCTGGTGTCGCTCACTCATACCCCCAGCCCAATGGCATTCCTCAATCGGATTCTCCAGCGGCCATCACACGAGAAGCCGTTCCTTCTGCTCGTCGTCGGGCATCCGGCACCGAACGCGCGGGTGCCGGACATTACGCGCAAACCCCTGGATGAAATAGCATCCTTTGTGGTTTAGTGTTGCCGCTCACTCATCGAAACCTGCGCGCGGAGCAGATCGTGAAGGGTGAGAAAGGCGAGCAACTTGCCATCTTCACTGCGGATAATCGCGAGTGTGTTCGTGCTTGAATCGATCAGAGCTCTCTGCGATGCGCGAATTGATTCGTTAGGCGTGCATTTCTGGACCGGTTCCAGCCGGAGGCTTCGCTTTTCCAACACAGCGGTTTCGATCTCGCGGCGGGGCGCAATTCCCTTCAGCTCGCCATTTTCAATTACCGGGAAATGCCGGTAGGGATGCTTTTCGAGCACAGTCTTCAACGCCGCTTCGCTGACATCGTTGATCGTGACCGGATTGAAGTTGGCAATTGCCGAGACCGGCAGATTCTGCCAGGACCGCAGATCGCGTGGCGGAATT
>DATFCK010000031.1:0-17755 GCA_035253185.1 Chthoniobacterales bacterium
GCCACGTGGCCGTAATGGATGGGCACGGCTGCTGCTATAAACACCCGCATGCCCCATAATTACTATAATAGCCCCTGGCTGCCTTGTCGCCTCGCGTCCGCTCTCCTCTTTCTCGTTTCCATCTCCCTCGCCGAAGCTACCAATCTGCGTTTCGGCTGGAATGCCAGCGCCGACCCCAACGTAGCGGGGTATAACCTGTTCTACGGGACTGCTTCCGGAAGCTATACCAAAACCGTGAACGCCGGAAGCGCGACCTCCACCAACGTCTCTCTCAAACCCGGAGCGACCTACTATTTTGTGGTTACCGCCTACAACAGTTTTGGATTCCAAAGTGCTCCTTCCAACGAAGTTGCGCTGACCATTGATAATCGCCCTCCATCGGTTTCGCTGACCAGCCCACAGGCCAACTCTACTTTCACCGCTAACGCTTCGATCGGCCTTTCCGCCGCCGCTTCAGATCCGGATGGAGCCATCACAAAAGTCGAATTCTATCGGGATACAAACAAGATTGGCGAGTCGGCCTCCGCACCTTACTCGACCACCTGGAGCAATGCACCTTCGGGAAGTTTCACCCTGACCGCCCTTGCATTTGATGACAGCGGAGCCGCAGTCCGGTCTACGGGCATTCCAATTACCATTTCGGGGACCTCGCCGGCATCAACGCCCACGCCAAACGCCGGCAACAAAGTGAACGTACTGGCACTGACTCCGATTGTGAAAGGCGGCGGTGTCGCCCGATTCAAGCTGATAACTACCCAAGCGAGTCCGACAAACACGGTGGTAAATTATTCGTTAGGAGGCAACGCCACCAGCGGCGTCAATTACTCCATGAAAGGGATGACCGGCCAGGTCACGATTCCATCGGGCAAGCGGAGTGCATTAATGGCAATGCACACGCTCAACGGACCTGGTAATCGGAAAGTCACCGTTAGTGTGGCACCGGGGAACGGTTATACGCCGGGACGAGGCAATGCGGTAGTGAGAATCATCGGTCGCTAGGCATCGGCCCGCCCGACGCAGGTTCCGAGCTAAAACAACGTTTTCTGGACGACGATCACGTCACCGTCACGCACATAATACGGTTTGGTTTCCTGGCCTGACACTACCGGTCTCAAATCCAAAATCTCGGTCTTTTGCAGGCCGTTAATCAGCCGCACAAGGTGAACGTTGCGCAGCGTTCCGAACTCAGTTGCGCCGCCCGCTTCCATGATCGCCTGGAACACCGTAGTCGGTCTTTCGAACACGAGTTTGCCGGGGCGGCCGACCGCGCCGGAAATCGTAACCTGGGTTACGCTGCTCTCCAGTGTCACGATCACGGTGGATGTTTTCAGTTCGCTTTTGTACAGCTGAGCCAATTCATCCTGCAAAGCGGGAACGGTTTTCCCCGTCGCGCTAACTTCACCAATTAAAGGGAGATTTACTTTTCCATCGGTCCGAATTTTCTGCGATTGATTCAGTTCGGGAGCACCGGGAAAGGTCAGTTTGATCACGTCACCCGCCACCAGGGTTACGGCGGCCGGCGCCGCAGCCTGTTCGGCGGTAGCCCGATTGGCGGACGTGCACGATGTGGTGCTGAGCGCAGCCATCACCGCGGCCACTGCCACCGCGATACCGATGAACCGGCCTAACAAGTGGTTCCTGTTCCCGGCTGATGATTGTTCGTCAGCTTGTGTATATTCGATGCGCTCCATAGACTCCATACCTCCTGATTCGTTTACTGCCGTCTGATTACTAACACTCGTTGTCGCACCGCGGCATGCTTTCCCATACCCCGGAGCATAAATGCAATTAGAAACCATCAGTGAAACCATTTACTCCTGAAAAAGTCGCAGCACGAAGCTTACATCATGCCGAAGACTAACCGCCGGTCACCGACCATTATCCCTCGGATACTTCCGACCTTTTAATCGCGGCCAATTCTCTCCGGCGCAGAACCCAGAGGATCAGCAACAATGGGATGAGGGAAAGGGCGAAGAAAATCGGTCCGCCGCGCCGATGAATAAAACTGTGGATCATGCTTGGATCCACGTGAATGCAAAGCAAGCCGATCACCATGATGCGAAATCCATTTCGCACGATACCGAGCGGCAGGACCGCCGCGACAAGCATGAGCCGAGAAAGCGGTTTCGCCAAGAACAGCTGCGCGGCGACGAGGCTGGTTATGAAAAGCACCCAGGTGGATCTGATTCCGCTACATTCCTGCGCCACTTCCATGGTGAACCCCGGCAGTTGAAATATGGGACCGGTCTTGAAGGCTGGTGTGCCGGTGATGCCGAAAAGCACGCTCGCGGCCTCCGCTGATGCCACCTTTAAAGCGGTTTCCATGGTCTCGACGGCCTGGTCCGGCAGCGGCACCAGGAAAATAAGGAAGAACATGGGGAACGCCGCGCTGGCCATGAACTTGCGACCTAAAATCGCAAAGCCGCCAGCCCACAGCAGGCAAACGAACGAAAACGCAACCGCAGCCATCCGGTTGTTTGGCGAAAGCGGTTCAAAGAATCCGACCGCAATCAGAGCGATCGCACTAAGACCGACTGCGCCTGGAAAAACAGCCCAACCGAGACTCGTCCGATATTCGCGTCGCAGTCTGGAGCGGTCCAGGCCGAGGAAATACAACGAAACGAATGGGATCAGCACAATGTAGGAGTTGAGATTGTTGTCGAGCGCACTTGTGCACAGGACCCAGAGTTGGCGGCCGAAGGCGGCGGTAAGAAGACACAAGAAGATACCGAATGCCACAACACGGGGAGAAACGCGGCTACGGCCTAATCCGCCGACGTGATCAGCCGGAACGGCAGAACTCGCATCCGATCCGTTGGTGACGGTAGTGGACGAGTTTATTAGATCAGCTTTCAGATATTGATCCTAACGAGAGCTGTTGAGGGGTCGCGAATGGCGGCTCCCCCTCTACGCCTTCCAAACTTTCCCCGGGATAGTATCAACCGCGGCCATCGCGTTACGAGTATCAACAATGCATTGCGCCCAATCGCCCAGCTCCTGGTAGTTAACGCTGCCGTGATTGGTCGCGATCAACACAAGATCGAAGCCTGAGATACTTGCCCGATTCCATTCCACCGATTTCTTCCCGGCCAGATGCGAATGTTCGCGGGTCGGTTTGATGACCGGAACATAAGGATCGTAATACTCAACCTGCGCACCACGATCCATGAGCAAACTCATCAGGGTGTAGCTCGGCGATTCGCGTTCATCATCGACATCAGGTTTGTAGGCCAAACCCAAAATCAAAATCTTGCTTCCGTTGACCGCCTTCCGGCGGTCATTCAGCGCCTCGGCCACCCGGTGCAGCACAAACTCGGGCATCGCGGTATTAATCTCACCGGCCAGTTCGATGAAGCGAGTGTGGCGACCGTATTCCCGCGCTTTCCAGGTGAGATAAAACGGATCGATTGGTATGCAGTGGCCGCCCAGACCCGGCCCGGGGTAAAACGCCATGAATCCAAACGGCTTGGTTTTCGCGGCAGCGATTACCTCCCAAATATCAATCCCCATCGCGTCGTAAACGATCTTGAGCTCGTTAACCAGGGCGATGTTGACGCTACGAAATATGTTTTCCAGGAGTTTCGCCGCTTCGGCTACCCGGCACGATTTCACGGGGACGAGTTGCTTGATCGCCATCGAATACAGTTCCACCGCCTTTTCCAGACACGCCGGTGTCAGCCCGCCGACGATTTTAGGAATTGTCGCAACCACACTGTGCGGATTTCCGGGATCTTCCCGTTCTGGTGAAAAAGCGAGATGAAAATCGACCCCTGCTTTCAGCCCGGACCCCACCTCGAGCACGTCTTTCAACTCGCCATCGGTGGTGCCAGGGAAAGTCGTGGACTCCAAAACGACTAACGTTCCTTTGGTCAGATGGGCCGCAATTCGACGGCCGGTTTTTGTGATGTAGGAAATATCCGGCTCGCGATTCTTGTTCAGCGGCGTAGGCACGCAAATGATAATCGCGTCCAAACCGGCAACTTTGGAGAAATCGGTTGAGGCGCGCAGACGACCGGCCTTCAGGACTTCGGAGATTGTCTTGGGCGCAATGTGCCGGATGTAGCTTTCGCCGTTGTTAACCGCATTCACTTTCGCCTGGTCAATGTCGAGACCGAGGACCGAAACGTTTGATCGGGCAAACTGGATACCCAGGGGCAAGCCCACGTAGCCTAGGCCAACGATAGCGATGTGTTTGGTGGGATTACTGACCGGATCCATGGGAGATGCTGTAGTCATAGAGAAATGAGTTCGGGCGGTAAAGTTGGCTGGCGTGCTGCATATCCTGCGCCGTTTATGATCGGGAACCGAAATTTACGCGGCAACATCGCGACGGGTCGACACCAGTCGCACCGACAGAGGGAAGAGAATAAGTAATGCCGCCAGGAAGGCGATGATAAAGCAGAAGCGAAATGGACCGCCCACCCTCCAGCAGCTGATTAGGTAGGGCAATAATCCCACTCCGGCAGTAAACGCCAACGTGGCGATCCGCGCTCGGTTCGCTGAAAAAAACCGTTGGAAGACGAAAAGCGCCGGAAGAGAAATGGTCATCACCGTGAGCAAGATAAGCGCGGCGCGCGCCAGCTTGCCGGTAGCGAGGCCGGAATAAAATATTGGATCGCGCAAGTCTACCGTCGCGCGGCGTTGTCCATTTCTAAAAATTGTGGACACCCCATGATCGTAGCTGGCCACCACATGTTGTTTGTTTGTGTCCAACGCCTGGTGCGCCGTCAGCTCCTGTAGATTTCCATTGGGTCCGTTGACCCCATTCCGGACCCGAAAGACGAGATCGGCGCCGGACTGGCCGAGCGTAAAGTTGCGTTGTGGAGGCCCAAACGAGTTCGATATCACGCGCGCGGGGCCGAGCTGTTTCAGATTCTGCGGTTGCAGTTCGACTTCGACGCTGAACGCGCCGGTGCGTTTGATTGCGTCCACCATGGTGGTGGCCGGTCCAACACTTTGCCCTAAACCTTCACCATTGGTAGTTAGGCCATCCGCGGAGATTATCCATTCCGCCGGAATCGACAGACACAGCTGTGGGTCTTTCAAACGGCCGGCGTACTCCGGTTGGAGTGGCGGTAGCTCGCGAAAATCATAATCAACAAGCAAGCCCAAACCCAGCCGCACGTCGGGATTCCCTTTTTGGGCGACGACTTCGCGAATGTTTCGCACGTCATGCTCAGTCAAAGCACGGTCGTAAATACCGATATATTGGATCTGCCCCACCCACGGTCGCGCATGACCGATCTCGTTGCCGACTATTAACGGAAAAGTCGGATCCCAATTCAAACGAAGCGCGCCCATGGCCGGTTGAAGCCCGATGATCGCCCAGGCGATGCAGGCAGTCACCCCAACTAACACGCAGGCGACGGGCGGCCGTGAGTCCGATTGGTGAATTATCGTTTTCCAACGTTCTCCTATCGCAGTCCGGGTTGATATCCACAGCCCAGTGGTGAGCGACGCGAAATTAAACAAGAGATCCACGGCCCGGGCATGACGGCCCGTTTGAAAGAGCTGCGCGGCCTCCACAATCAGGCAACCGATAAAACCCAGGACTAACCATTTGGCCAAACGCGCCTTACCCGGCAGATTCGCACCGGCAATCAAGCCCAGGGCGCCGAATGACAGAAAATGGCCTACCAGCTCCATTGGATACAAATTATCCCAGGCGAGAACAGCCTGTCGCAGCCGTTCCGGCACTTCACTCCTCGCAACCGACAGCTCGAAAGGCGCGAGCGTGACACCGGTTATCCAAATCAATGAAAGAACGAACCACAATCGCCCGGCCCGCAACTGCGATCGTTCGCCTAACCAAATTGACCAACATCGCTCAATCACCTTAAACAGGATGGCCGGCCTGCGCCGGTTTGATCGGAACCAGTACCCGGCCGATGCCTTCTTTTTCCAGCCATGATTTCATCAGTTCGGATTGGTGTTCGGGGAAATTTCCGTCACCGGTTAGGCGTTGCCGAACATGCCACCACGCGGCCCAGCAGCCGGTCGCGAGCCGGCTGATCAGGTAGGAAGCGCGCTGCCAACGGGCCGGCAATGTTCGCATCGCCAGATCGAGCTGCCGCATTCCGCGCATCCGCCGATTCCACTTTCCCGCCAGCTGTTTCTTAACGTTCGGATTGAGCAGGTCGGCGGTTGTGGCGATCGCGTGATCGATCATTTCGTTCATTTTCGCAACGTGTTCGGCTGATCCAAACCGGGCGCCGGCCGTCGCCTGGGCCCCGTGCTGCCGCCAGCCACCCCAGGTGTCCGGCACATGTACCGTATTTGCCACCAGACCTGCCCTCATGTTCCAGTTAAAATCGCCTAACGAACCCCAGCGAGGTTCAAAATATCCTATCCGCAAAAAGAGCGAGCGCCGGATCAGCAATTGAGTGATCGACGTATAAAGCGTATCCCCGGACAAATGCAAAAGGCCGTCAAACGGCGCCAAACGAACATGCGGCTGGTTCAGAAGATCGCCACTGCTGCGGGCAAACAAAGATGATCGTTGCCACCATTCCGCGGACACCTCCGCACCCTCGGTATCGAACATTC
This sequence comes from Chthoniobacterales bacterium, assembly GCA_035253185.1. GTDB lineage: Bacteria > Verrucomicrobiota > Verrucomicrobiia > Chthoniobacterales > UBA10450 > DATFCK01. The sequence continues at coordinate 6,547 of DATFCK010000031.1, forward strand.
GCAGATTACAGTGGGCGAGATCGCATTCCGGATTGGCTTCCATTGCGGCAGTGAGCTTTTCCAGGCAATCGGGGGCCAGATTGTCATCGCTGGTGGCGATATAAACGAACTCACCTCGCGCCGCCTGCACGCAGTTGTTCCAGTTTGCATACATCCCCTGCCGCGGCGCCTGCGCGATGCGAATCCGGCCATCATCTCGAGCGAACTTTTCAAACAATTGCCAGGCGCCGTCGTCAGAATAATTGTCGAAAATCACCAGCTCCCAATCGGTGAGCGACTGATCAAAAATGCTGGCCAGACGCTCCTCCAAAAAGGGCCGGTTGTTAAGATTCGGCAGACATACCGAAACTTTGGGAGTAGTCATCGGGCTCGAAATGTGGGGCGTCGATCGCGTTTGCGGATTCGTATCCGAAACCGTTGGCATTGAACAATCCTAACGACCCGCCTGCCGCGGCAATGGGTTACGGGTGGTTATGCTAAATCGCGGATCAACTCTGCCCTGCCGCACTCACCAGGTAAGGTTCCCAAAACGACCGATCGAACTTCGTCCAGGCATGGCAACCAAACGGAAGTTTGCCCTTGTTCATCTCGAAACACATCCGGGGAGCCGCTTCAAACGCGAACTCCAGCCCGGCGTTAACCGGGGCCACCTTGAATTCGGGATAAAACCGAACCGCCTCGAAGGACCAGAAGAAATCATTGTTTCGCCCGTGAATGTCCGGCTTCTCCGTAATCGTCCAATCTTCCAATGGACGTTGAACGAGTCGAGAATCAGGGAAATGCGATTCCAGTTTCCGCAGCATTTTAAACAGCCAGCGGAACTCAACGCGATTACGGGTCAGAAGGTCGGACCAGAAGCTGGCGGGCTCCCGGCGATAACGGTTATACAACACGGTTAAGACACTTCGAATCTTCATTAGAGCGAAACCCCCATTGCCCACCCGGGGTTCCTTTACCCAAGGGGTGTCACTGCACGGGACCCACGGTGCGCCGATATAATCGAAACCAGCACGGCACCACCGGCTGATGTCGGAGGACAGAACCAGACTGTCCAAATGATACATCAGCATGTACTCATAATCTTCGAAGGTGCGGTAGAAGTTAGGCCACATCAACAGCCGGTTGTGAGCGGCCGCCGATCCAAAAAATTTCGAAGGGAAGCGAACCTGGCTGAAGCCCTCCATTTCCGCCGAAATCCCGGGCGGCATAATCAGAAACTTGTCGTAGTCGCCAAGGTAATGGCAGAGATGATCCAGGGAAACGCGTTCTTCGGGAAGAAGCTCAGGGCGGGACGAAAGCGGGATCACAATCGCCACACTTTTGGTTGGCTGCTTTCGCGGCTGGTACGGCCTAACGATGGCTCTGGTAATCAGGCCCAGCATCGCTTTGACCAGGCTCAAATCATTGGCCGGCGAGGAATCGGCATTTTCTCTCGGCTGTTGCATGTCTAAAGTTTGGCTGCGCGAAAGATTCGAAAGCGGAGAACCCGGCAGGCCCGCGCCCTCAGTTTGAAATAGTGGACCGAGCTAATAGTGATGGTTCTGCAAAAGCCGCGGCTTTGACGGGCCGGGGGCTTAATTTTGAACCGCGAGACCGCGCCAGCCCCTCGATGGCTTCGAGAACCTTGCGATGACCGGTCTCGTTCCAGTGACAATCGTTAATTTTGTAGCAGTTAGGCGCTAAAAAAGTGGAACCGGCAAGAAATGTCACGCCCAGTGCGCTGCAGATCTCATCGATCTTCTTGTCGGGCGCGGCGGCATCGAAGCCGGGTGGCTCTCCACCCATGGCTTTGAGGGCCTGACGCCGGGGGCTGCTGAGTTGGATGTTGTCGGGAACACCCAGCACCGCGAGTTCAGCGCCGGTTTCATCGCAGAGAGTTTTTCCTCTGGAAAGAAGAAATTCACACGCCGCAAAAGCCCGTCGGGCCAGAAAAGTATCGCCGCACAGCTCGCCCAGTTTCGGAATATGATGCTGACCCTGCATCCTCCCCTGAAAAATAATTGACCATTGATCAGGAGTGACGTGGGATGAGACGATCTCCCAATCGTTAGTCCCTTTGACTTCGCGCACGAATGGTTTTCGGTAACCGCGCAGGTCAGGCATTAGATTGTCGTAAAGGTCGTTCCCATAATATATGAACCAGATCACCAGTTTGCCCTGGAGCGAGTCCTTGAGCTTTTCCATCCAGAGAAACTCCTGCACCATGCTGTAGCCACCGATCCCGACCGATTTGATTTTGTGGGAAGACGGCAAATTGGCAAAGAAGTGCCGGTCGCTGACCCCGTAACCCGCCGCGAACGAATCGCCGAACACGACCACGTCGCTTTCCGCCAATGTCCGTTTTCCCCGCCAGCCATCGTTGTCAGTACGGATGTGAAACAAATCGACCATTAGATGATTGGTATCGAGATTAGGGCGCGCCCGCCATCCAAACACCGGATCAAACTGGATCAGCTGATCCCGGGTGAGAAATTCGGGCTCAGCGATCCGTGCCACCATTCGGGTCAGCACCGACACCAGCCAGAAAGGCAGGATCAGGACTAACAGCGGCACCAAAAGAACGACGGCAACGAGCGTCGCTAGCGCGGCCAGGATTGTGCGCACAAAAGTCACGGTATCAAAATAAGGTGTAAATGTTTTCTCCCGAACTGGTCGGTTCCTCGGTTGAGACCATTCGCAGAAAGCAAAAGAACGGGATCAAAAAGATGGCCCAGAAGTTGCCCGATCTCGCTGCCCAACGGATATAATTGCGGATCCATCCGTGAGGGGCAGCGCCGATGTCACCATGCACGCCAAAAGGCAGGCTGCCGACGTGATCGCTGCTGGCGTCACGTCCGACCCACATGGTTGGAAACTTTCCGCGTAACAGCAAACGCGATCCAGCCCGCCCGGTAGCAGCGAACACTACCAGCAGACACACCCGCAAAATGATTGCGGTGGCAAGGTTACTCACCGGCCGGATGATTCGATTGTTCCAGGCGTGATAGAGTCGCCGGATCAGATGCCCATTCCAAAACGCGAGCGAACCCGCGGCTACGAACGTTAGTCCGCCTAACATCCACCATGGCAGATGCAGCAGCCAGGCTGCCAATGAAATCGCGGCGGCGGCAATCGCACTTAGCACAAACCAAAAACTCCGAAGAACAATTCGGCGATCCTGTTCGGGCACGGACAAAGGAATCATGGTCGTTAGTCTAACGCGTATTGCGCCTTGTAAGCTTCCGCATCAGCCAGCGAAGCCGGATCCTGGTCCTGTTTCGACAAAACACAGTTTTCCAACACCAACACATCCATCTCGGTGGCCAGGAAGCAATGGAACGCTTCTTCCGGACTTCCTACGATCGGTTCACCCCGGATGTTGAAACTGGTATTTACGATCACCGGGCAACCGGTCATCTCATGAAACTTCCGCATCAATCGGTAATAACGGCCGTGCCGGTCGGGATCGATGGTCTGGATCCGAGCCGAGTAATCAACGTGGGTAATCGCCGGGAGGCGTGACCGAGGGACCGATACTCGGACTCGCAAATCCGGATCCGCCATTCGCTTTTTGTCGTCTTCGGTTAAACTGACGCGCCAGCTGTCGCGAATCGGCGCCACGTGCAGCATGTAGGGGCTTTCTTCCCCCGGCTGCATATCAAAGACCTGGTGCGCGAAATCATGCAACACACAAGGCGCAAACGGCCGGAACGATTCCCGGTATTTGATCTTCAAATTCATTTTTTGCTGCATTTCGGGCGAGCGAGCGTCGCCAATAATGCTGCGCGAGCCGAGAGCCCGCGGCCCGAATTCCATTCTGCCCTGGAACCAGCCGATCACCTTGCCTTCGTCGAGCTCGCCGGCAATCCGTTCCAGCAATTTCGATTCATCCTCGATCCGATCATAAGCAGCCCCCATTGAATCGAGGAACAGCTGAATGTCGTCGCTATCAAATTGTGGGCCTAACAACGATCCCTTTTGCGCGTCAGGCAACTGAGTCCGGCGCGGTTTGTCGAGAACATGATGCCACACCAGCAAAGCGGCACCGAGCGCGCCACCGGCATCACCCGCAGCAGGCTGGATCCAGATCTTTTCGAAAGGTCCTTCGCGCAGCAAACGGCCGTTCGCCACGCAGTTAAGCGCTACTCCACCGGCCATCACCAGGTTAGCCTCACCAGTCTGACGATGGGCGTGCTCACCCGCGCGAAGTACAACTTCCTCACAAACCAACTGAATGGAGGCTGCCAAATCCATTTCTTTTTGGGTGATAAAACTTTCCGGCTGCCGGGGCGGCCCGCCGAACAGCTGGTGAAACTTATCGGACGTCATGGTCAGGCCCTGGCAATAGTTGAAAAACGACATGTCGAGCCAGATTGAACCGTCATCCTTAACCGCGACAATTTTCTCCCGGATGAGGTCGGCATACTTCGGTTTTCCATAGGGCGCCAATCCCATCAGTTTGTACTCGCCGGAGTTCACCTTGAAGCCGGTGTAATAGGTAAACGCCGAGTAAAGCATGCCTAACGAGTGGGGAAATTTCATTTCCTCCTTCAGGGCAATCCGGTTACCCTGACCTACCCCAACCGAACTCGTGCTCCATTCTCCCACCGCGTCCAACGTCAGGATGGCAGCCCGCTCAAACGGCGATGGAAAAAAAGCGCTCGCTCCATGCGCTTCATGATGATCGGTGAAATACAGCTGGCCCTTGAATTCAGGTCCGAGTTCCCGCTGAATTTTTCCGGATAGGTCGAGTTTCAAATCGGCCCACAACGGAAGAGCTTCCCGGAACGACGCGAAACCGTCAGGCGCGTAGGCCAGATAGGTCTCCAGCAATCGCTCGAATTTTACCATCGGTTTTTCGTAAAATGCCACCGCGTCCAGATCGCGCGGATGAATCTTTCCTTCCCGGAGGCAATATTCGATCGCCAGTCGAGGGAAACCCGGATCGTGTTTCCGCCTGGAAAAGCGCTCCTCTTGCGCGGCGGCCACGATCTCGCCGTCGCAGATTAAAGCAGCGGCGGAATCATGATAAAACGCCGAAATTCCTAAAATTGAAGTCATCGAAGGTCGCGAACTATTAAAATGCCGCTATTTCCGAGCCAATCCAAACTGACCGGCGCAATTGAGGCTGGAAGCAAGCCAAGGACCAACCTTACCAATTGTTGGCGCACGCGGCCAACGGAAGTGAACCGCCCGGGCTTGAGGCGTTACGGGCCAACCGGCGTTATTTGAACATTATCGAGTAACAGATCGACGTTCTGACTGGTCGGTGAAGTATCCTGGAAGCTGACCGTGGTACTGGGACCGTCGGCGGTGAAATTGAACGTTTGAGGCGAATAGCTGCACCCGTTTCCTGGTGCCGACACAGTAACGGTTTGTGGCGCCAGGAGAGTGCTGTTGCCATTTCCTTGAACACTCACGACCATTTGCTGCTGAGATTGATTAGCGAGCGAAAATGCGCCGGCGTCGAATGTTAACGAGTAGTTCTGGCCCGGCGTGGTCGAGAATGTCTGTGACAACACGCCGTTAGGGGTGCGTTGACCGCCATTGAATACCACCAGCTTGGATCCGGCAGACGCAACATAGGGGGCGGCAGACTCAATATCGGTTGCGCCGGCCACATTCCAGTTAGCGAAGTTTGATTCGAAGCTGCCGTTGGTGAAAGCGCCGCTGGAACCTTGAGTAACCACGATGTGGTCGAGCATCAGATCGGTATTCTGAGTGTTCTGGGAAACGTCCTGGAAATTTAACGTTACGCTCGAACCGTCGGCCACAAATCCGAACGTCTGCGATACATAGGTAGTACCGTTACCGGGAGCAAAAACCGACACAATCTGGGGAGCCAGCAGGGTGGTGTTCCCGGCGCCCTGGACTGAGACCTGCAGGCGTTGCTCGTTGCGAGTGACCATCGAGAAGGCTCCGACATCAAATGTTAATACATAGGCCTGTCCATTCGTGGTCGGAATCGTTTGCGACAACGTTCCGTTAGGCGTTTGATTGCCAATGTTGAAGGCGACGGCCTTCACTCCATCGGTCGCGGTGAACGGCGAACCAGTGACGACGGCCTGGTTGCCGGCGGCAGTCCATCCCGCATAATCGAATTCGAAGCTCCCGTTCGACGGAACGCCCGGCGGAAGGATGGTCAAGGTGGCGCTTGAACTCGTTACCGACGGCTGGCCCGATTGATCCGATACGACCACGGAGTAACTACCGGCATCGCTGTTCTGGACAGAGTTGATGGTATAGGTTGCGGCGTCGGCGCCGGCGATATCTGACCAGCCGCCACCGTTATTAAACCGCCACTGATATCCGACGGTGCCAGTGCCCGAAGCAGTGACGCTGAAAGATGCTTGTCCGCCGACCGATGCGGTCGTGTTCTGCGGTTGGCCCGAAATTAATGGTCCGGCCTGCGAGGTAACCCGGACGTTATCGAGCATCAAATCCGTGCTGGAGGTAGTTTGGGAGACGTCCTGGAAGATCAAGGTAGCCGATGTGCCGTCGGCAACGAAGTTAAACGTCTGCGGCGCGTAGGTGGTACCGTTACCCGGTGCGGTTACGGTGATTATCTGTGGCGGAAGCAACGTACTGTTGCCATTGCCGGTGACCCGGACCTGGATGCGCTGCTGATTGTGAGTGACCAGCGAGAAGGCTCCCACATCAAAGGTGAGTATATAGCCTTGTCCGGCGTTGGTGGAAATACTCTGACTCAGAATGCCGTTAGGCGGGCGATCCCCGGCATTGAACACCACGGCTTTGGCGCCGTCACTGGCGACAAATGGCGCGCCATTGATAATTCCCTGGTTCCCACTCGCCGTCCAACCGGTGTAGTCGAACTCAAAGCTTCCGTTAGCCGGGATACCGGCGGGAAGAACGCTTAAGGTGGCGGGCGAGCTGATAATCGGCGGATCGGCCGATTGATCCGCAACCACCACGTCATAACTGCCGGCGCTGCTGTTCTGCACCGGATCAATGAGTAACGTGCTGGAATTGGCTCCGGGAATATTATCCCAGTTCCCGCCGTTATTGAACCGCCACTGATAGGACAAAGTCCCCTGCCCGCTCGCGGTTACACTAAATGTCGCGGTCCCGCCGGCCTGGGCGGTTGTGTTTTGCGGATGCGAAGAAATGGAGAGGCCGCCATCGGCCAGCACTTTAACGTTATCGAGCAGGAGATCGACGTTGGCAGTGGTGGCCGACACGTCCTGGAAAATGACCGTGGTGCTGGAGCCGTCGGCGGTGAACGGCAAACTTTTCGGAGAATAGAACGTTCCGTTCCCCGGAGCGGCCACCGTAAAGGTCTGGGACTCTAGCTGCCCATTTTGCCCCTGAATCGTGACCAGCATGCTCATGGTATCGTGATTCACCTGCGAGAACGCGCCCAGATCAAAGGACAATGTGTAATTGGTGCCGCCGGTTGTGGCGAAAGTCTGCGACAACGCGCCGTTAGGCGATGTCTGACCACCGTTGAAGTCGACCGCTTTGGTACCATCGCTGGCTACAAACGGGGCCGAGGAAACAATGTTCTGGTTCCCGGCCACGACCCATCCGGTGTAGCCCGTTTCGAAGCTACCGTTGGTGAAACTTCCGGGCGGCGGTTGTTCAGTTACCTTCACGTTGTCGAGCATCAGGTCGGCATTCGCGGTAGAAGGCGAGATATCGGTGAAAGTCAGGGTGGTGGTGCCGCTATCGGCTACGAAAATGAAACTTTGCGGCACGTAACGAGTGCCGTTAGCCGGTGCATTCACCGAGATGGTGCGGTTGAGCGCGGGATTGGCCTGTCCCTGCCCCTGCAGCTTAACTTGCATTCGCATCTCACTCAGATTAACCAGCGAGAATGCGCCGGCATCGAACGTTAACGTGTAAGTGTGGCCGACCGTGGTGGTGAAACTTTGCGATAAGGTGCCGTTAGGGGGCTGATTACCAACGTTAAACGCCACCGTTTTCGTTCCATCTGTGGCCGAGAAAGGAGACCCGGAAACGACCTGTTGATTTCCAGTGACGGTCCAGGCCGCGTAATCGGATTCGAAGCTGCCATTCGAAAACACACCCGGCGTGATCACGGTCAGAGTGGCCGGAGAGCTGTTTGCAGTTCCGGAACCATTACTCACGATCACGTCGTAAAGACCTGCATCCCCATGTTGGGCGGATGGTATGGTCAACGTGCTCGAATCAGTCCCGACCGGCTGCCAATTGACGCCATCGTTATGCCGCCATTGATAGTGCAGCGGCGCCTGGCCGACGGCGGTAACGGAGAACGTAACGCTGTCGCCGGTGAGCGCGGTTTTGTTCTGCGGCTGAGAAGTAATCAAGGGAGCGTTTTGCAAACGCACTCGGACGTTATCCAGAAGCAGATCGATGTTTACCGTCGTGGTCGAGATATCGCGGAAGGTTAATTTGGCGACGGATCCATTGGCGATAAACGTCAATTGCTTCGATTGATAGCGACCGCCGTTAGCGGCCGCATTCACCGAAAAATCCTGGGTCGCCAGGATTGCGTTGTTAACGTCCGTAACCGTGACCCGGCAACTCTGCGCATCGGTGCTAACGAAGGAAAAAGCGCCGAGATCGAAGTCGACCACGTAGGTTTCGGACGATGTAGTGGTGAACGACTGGAAAACGGTGCCGCCCGGCGTGGCCTGGCCCCAGTTGAAGTGCGTAAGGACGACGCCGTCAGTCACGCCGTAGCCGGTATTGGTGGAAGTGGAGGTGTTGACGCCGGTGTAGGTCCAGGCCGCGGACCCGTACTCAAAACTGCCATTCAACAAAATTCCCGCGGGGACAACCGTTAACGTTGCCGCCGAACTGCTGACTGACGCGGTCGCGTTGGTAACGATGACGCTGTAATTCCCTGCTTTGCTGGAGTCAGCATTGCTCACGAGGTAACTGGAGCTGTTCGCTCCCGGGATATTGACCCCATCAAATTGCCATTGATAGGAGGTGGCGTTGGAGGCAGCCACCGCGAAGGTGGCGGTGCCGCCTTGAGGAGCAAAGGTCCGCTGCGGGTGCGATGTAATGAGCGGCGCATTCGCGCTCACCGCTGTGACCTGAACATTGTCCAGCATCGAATCGAGAACGACGTAGGTATATGCCGCGTCGAGAAAGGTGAGCTTGGTGTTGGCGCTGTTGGCGGTGAAGGTGATGTGTTGCGGCACATAAAACGGCTGGGTATAGGGAGCGGAAATCTCGATGACCTGGTCGTACAAAATGCCGCTGCCTTCGAGAATAACTTGCAGGCGCTGATCTGAAATCGGGCCTACGCAGCCGTAGTCGAACGACAGTTCGTAACGCTGGCCCGGCGTCGTGGAAAATGTTTGGGAAAGAATAGCATTGGTGCTTTGATCATTGGCGTTGAGTACAACGACCTTGGAACCAGCGGTGGCGGGATGGTTAGGATCGTTCTGGGCGATGCCTTGGTGGCCGCTTGCGGTCCAGCCGGAGTAGTCGTTTTCGAAGCTACCGTTCTGGATCTGGCCGTGAACGGACGCGGCGGTAACGAGGGCAAGACACAAAGCGGCGAGACGCCCGGGGGGACGGGGGGCAAAATGCATGCGCGAAAATCCCATGTTTTTCCGAAAAGTCACAGCCAAACTCACGGACGTTTATCCGCCATAATCATAAATTCTCGCGACAGAGTTCGACCCTTCCAAGACCCTAGTGCGCAGAGATTCCTAGTAGGCCAAAAATCCGCCCCAAAGTCGAGTCAAATCGATCGCCATTCCGGGGCATTTTTCGAGGTGGCCTGTAGCGCAAATCCGGTCCCGCAACGAGCGTATAAAGCTCTGGATTAGAGGCATTTGTAATCTGACCGGCAACGTCATGACCAAGCCTGGCCGCGCCGGCCGCCTACAACCGGGGCAGCTCCCGCTCCGTCATGACTTTCGGATCGAGGATCAGCGACCGGTTGAGCGGCTGCAGTTTGAGGCCAATCTGCTGATGCACGATCGCCACCGGCCGCCGTTTCACCTCTTTCATCACGATCCCCAAATACTCACCCAAAATCCCCAGACACAGGAAGAGCAGACTCCCGATAAATAACAGCAAAATGGCTATAGTCGTTGTCCCGGGATTAGCGCCTACGTAGTAATGGAAAATTGTGAATCTCGGGAAAAACCGGTTTATCAAGAGGAAGATTCCCAGCACGATCGAAAAGCCGGACATCAAAAGTCCCACCACGCTGGCCAGCCGCAGCGGCAGATTGCTGAAACTGGTGAGGGAATTCATTGCCAAGCCCACCAGTTTCAAAAAGCTGTATTTGGATTCGCCCTTGTCCCGTTGTGGTCGCTCGTAATTTATGGATCCCTGCTTCAAACCAACCCACGACCGCAAACCGCGCAATACCCGAACGTGTTCCGGCAGACGCATTACCAGCTGCGCGAGCCGCCGGCTGAAAATGGAGAAATCGCCGGCATCGAGGGGCCAGGCAGATTCCGCAAACAAATGCATGATCCGATAAAAGATCCAGTAGGCGAACTTCAGAGCGCGACCGCCTTGCCGACGTTGCCGCACGGCATAGACCAGGTCTAACTGTTCGCGCTGTGCCTTCTCATAGCACTCAATAAGCACTGCCGGCGGATCCTGGAGGTCGGCATCCATAACGCCCAGGTAATGACCCGAGGCGTAGGCGATACCCGCAAAAATCGCTGATTGATGTCCGAAGTTACGACTCAGCAGCAATCCCCGAACGCGGCCATCCCGCGCATTCTCGGCCTGGATCAACTCCGGGGTACGATCGTAACTTCCATCGTCTACCAGAATCACTTCCCACGATCCGGACGTCGCCGTTTCCAATCTTGGCAAAAGACCGGCGAGCAGATCGGGAATGCACTCCTGTTCGTTGAAACAGGGAATAACTACCGAGAGACGCGGCCAATCAGCATCGCCGGTGGTCGATCCGACGTTCTGACTGGCGTCGCTGGGCAAATGCATCGTTAACGAGCTGCCTGATCAGTTTTTTGCAATTCGTGGTTCATTCGCCGCCGTACAACAGCCGCCACGGATTTTGGAAGGGCACGGGTTTGTTTGCGGTGGACTCGCCAGATAGATCTCGCCTAACAAGAATGTAAAAAAACTTTCCGTTCAAAGCAGGAAAACGCGCGAGCTCGGTTAGGTGTGGACTTTGCCGAGCCAATTCTAGCGCAGTCGCCTGCATATTGGGAACCATCATGTAATCGTAGGCCACCCCGCTGCCTGGTTCGGAAGCGACTACGAAGTCAGCCAGCTCAATCTCCTG
>DATFCK010000032.1:0-7618 GCA_035253185.1 Chthoniobacterales bacterium
ATAGAAGATCTCGAAAAACTGCGCAAAGAAATCGATCTTTACGATCCGGCATTGTCAAAGCGCCCGTGGTTTGTGGTGGGTAACAAAATGGATCTGCCGGACGCCACGGCGCATTTGAAAGAATTTGGTAAGCGATTTCCCAAAGTTGAAGTGATCCCGGTATCGGCCGAAACGGGGGAAGGAATTCGCGCGCTCAAAGAACATTTAGCGATTGCGCTTGGGCTCAAGGAATAACCGGCGCTGTTCAGCCGCAGCCGGACTCGCTTTCGTTATCTAGACCGGATAACCGGCGCCCCATCAACATCGGCACTTTGTAAGCGCACTGGCGGCTACCAACTGCCGCTCCTCGAGAATCGCAATCTTAATTAAACGCGGTGTTGGAGTTACAAACAGCTAATGCTCTAGGACTTTCGTCTGATAGGCGTGTTTGGCAGATCGACCCGACCATAATATACCATCGCGCCAGTTTGACCGGACGCATTACCGGTACCGGATTGGATAACCGGTTTTGGTGCGCCGGTTTATATATGTGGCAGAATTCGACGTACTTTCTCGGAAAGACGCTTGTCAGCGGGGCTGAGACGCGCTTTGGTATGCGCGACACAGCCGCCCCGTCTGTTTCGCGCATTGGCCTTTGCCGCCGGCGCATTTGGAAGAGCATCGGGCCGCTGCTTTAACCGCCATGGCGCGTTATTTTTATAAATACAGTCGATTTTTGGTCTCGATCCTCATAGCCGGCTCCATCTGGATGGCCGGTGGAACACTTCTTGGGGCCGACGAAACCGAAGAAGCCGAACATACCGAGCATGCATCGCACGGCGTAACCATCAGCGCCGAACCGGCCATTCCCACTGGCCACTATCTGACGAGCTCAATTGTCGTCGCGATTCTCTGCACGGTGCTGATCACGGTTTGGGCACGCCGCTCCACTGCCAGGATGCAGCTTATTCCCACGCGCCGCCAAAACCTTTTCGAGGCGCTGGTGCAAGGTCTTTACGACATGCTGGAGCCCATCGTCGGCAAACACATGATCGCGCGGACATTTCCACTATTGGCCACAATTTTCATTTACATCCTGGCATCGAATTATTTCGGCCTTTTGCCCGGGGTCGGCACCATGGGTTTCGGACCAAAATCCGGTCCGCTGGCGGTGAGCGAGGTCACCAATCCTTTGCTACGTTCCGCCAGCGCCGATCTGAACATGACGCTGGCGATCGCCGGCTTGTTCATGGTCATCTGGATTTATTGGACCTGCGTGGTGACCGGTCCGGTCCAGTTCTTTAAGCACACCTTCGGTCCGAAGGGTGGCCTAACCGGTATTCTCAAGTTAATTTTGATCCCGATTTTCTTTTTCGTCGGCGTGATTGAGATAATTTCTATCGGGTTCCGGCTGGTATCGCTTTCGATGCGACTTTATGGAAACGTTTTCGCCGGCGAGAATCTGCTTCACGCCATGAGCACGCTGGGCGACAAACTGCCGCTTCCGATCGCTTATCTTTCGAGCATCGCGCTGCCGTTACCGTTTTATTTTCTGGAGCTGCTGGTTGGCGTCATTCAGGCGCTGGTGTTCATGTTGTTATGCGCCGTGTACATCCAGCTATCGACTACCCACGACGAGGAGGAACACGCCGCAGCTCATTAACAATTTGGATCGCAAGTTGGAAACTTGCGCCACCTTAAACAATTTCACGGTGAGACCATGCAACGCGTGGGCGCCGGAGAAAAAGAAAAGAAAGGAAAAACATGCTGTTAGCAACATTAACGATCCTGGCGCAAGCCGCTTCCCAATTGGGCGGTAGCGTGACGCTGGGTGGTGCAGGACTTGGCGCCGGTATTGGCGTGGGTCTGGTCGGAGCAAAAGCAGCTGAAGCTGTCGGAAGAAATCCGGGAGCGTTCGGCCGTGTTCTAACCGTAGCGATTCTGGGCATGGCGCTCGCGGAAGCGATCGCCATTTACGCCCTGGTCGTGATCTTTGTGAAAAACTATTGATCAAATGCTGCGCAGCTTCGGCTGCGCAGCTTTTCCTTATGCAAGAAATTGTAACTACATTTGGTTTGGAGTGGCCGAAGTTTCTGGCCCAACTGATACTTTTCATCATCGTTTACTTCGTCCTGAAGAAATTCGCGTTTGGTCCGATCATCGCGATGCTCGAACAGCGGCGGAAATTGATCGAAGAAGGCCAGCTGAACGCGCAAAAAATCAAACAACAGCTGGCTGAAGCGGAACAACGGCACGCCGAGATTCTCACCAAGGCGAATTTGGAAGCTCAAAGCATGATCGACAGAGCGCGGGAAAGCGCCTCGATGGTGGCGGACAAGAAAATGCAGGAAGCGGTCGCGTCCGCGGAACAAATCATCGCCAAGGCGCGGGAAGCGAGTGAGCTCGAATACGAACGGTCGATGGACCAATTGAAGCGCGAGCTGGGACATCTGGTGGTCGAAACCACCGCCAAGGTGACCGGCAAAATTTTGACCCCGGACGATCAACGCCGGCTACAGGAGGAAGCGGCCCGACAACTGGCATCATGAAGATCAACCGCGAGATCCGCCGCATCTCCAGGGAAATGTTGCGGGCGAGTTTTACCGACAAACAACTGGACCAGGGCAAGGTTGCCGCTCTCGTTCAATCGTTAGTCGAAAAGAAACCGCGCCATTACATTCCAATTCTGGAGAACTACCAGCGGTTGATTCGCCTGGAAATGGAAAAGCGCCACGCCAAAATCGAAAGCGCCGGCGAATTGTCGCCCGAAGTTCGCTCCCAGATTACCGCCAGTTTGCAGCGCAAATACGGGTCCGATTTATCAACCGAGTTCGCCGTTACCCCTGAACTGTTAGGCGGATTGCGCATTCGAGTGGGGAGCGATGTTTGGGATGGCTCGGTTCGCAACCGCTTGCTGCGTTTGGAGAGAGATCTGGCCGCCTAAACCCAATAGAATTTCCGCAATTAACTACCTGCCTACCTATGAGCACCATACTTGAAGAGATCGAAACGAAAATCGCCGGACTGAAGACGTCCACCACCCGTAGTAACGTCGGCGTGGTTCGTGAAACCGGGGACGGTGTCGCCCGCGTCGAGGGCTTGAGCGAGGTCATGCTGAATGAGATGATCGAATTTCCTAACGGCGTTTTCGGACTGGCCTTAAACCTCGAAGAAACCGAAGTGGGCTGCATCTTGTTAGGGGACAACACTCTAATAGAGGAAGGCTCGGAAGCGAAAACTACCGGACGTCTGCTGTCGGTGCCGGTGGGCAAGGCTCTTCTGGGGAGGGTGGTGAACACTCTGGGTCAGCCGCTGGATAACAAGGGGCCGATCAAGTCGGAGACGTTTTATCCGTTGGAAAAGATCGCTCCCGGCGTGATTAAGCGGAAATCGGTGAGTCAACCGGTGCAGACCGGCATCATGGCTATCGACTCCATGATTCCGATCGGCCGCGGTCAGCGCGAGCTTATCATCGGCGATCGCGCCACCGGCAAAACGACGATTGGGATCGATACGATCATTAATCAGGCCCGCCTCAACAAGGCCGCCGAACAGGGCCAGCTCAAGGATTATCGGCCGCTTTATTGTATCTACGTCGCAGTCGGACAGAAAAACTCGAACGTTGCTCGCGTTCTCGCCGTTTTGGAGAAGGAAGGCGCGATGCCTTATACCACAATTGTTTCCGCCCCGGCTTCGGACACCGCGACGAACCAGTACCTCGCCCCGTTCGCCGGCGCAGCCATGGGTGAATGGTTCATGGATAACGGCATGGACGCCCTCATCATTTTTGATGATTTGTCGAAACACGCGGTGGCTTATCGCCAGGTTTCGCTGGTCCTCAAGCGGCCATCCGGGCGTGAAGCCTATCCCGGCGACGTGTTTTATTTGCATTCGCGTTTGCTCGAACGCAGCGCGCGTGTATCGGAGCAGTTTGGCGGCGGTTCGTTAACTGCCCTGCCCATCATCGAAACCCAGGCCGGTGACGTGTCGGCCTACATTCCGACTAACGTTATCTCGATCACCGATGGTCAGATTTACCTGGAAACGGATTTGTTTTATCAGGGTGTGCGTCCGGCGGTGTCGGTAGGTTTGTCGGTTAGCCGGGTCGGATCAGCGGCGCAAATCAAAGCGATCAAACAGGTGGCCGGCAAAGTGAAGCTCGATCTCGCTCAGTTCCGTGAACTGGCTGCGTTCGCGCAATTTGGTTCCGATCTCGACGCGGCGACGAAGGCTCGACTCGATCGTGGTCAGCGCATCGTAGAGCTGTTCAAACAGAAACAGTACAACCCGATTCCGGTGGAAGAGCAGGTGTCGGTCATGTGGGCCATGCAGAATGGCTACCTGGACCCGGTGCCGGTTGAGCGGGTGAAAGAATTCCAATTGAAGCTGCAGGATTACCTGCAAACTCGCCACGACAAATTGCTGGCTAACATTCGCGATAAGCAGGCGCTCGACGAAGGACTCGAAGGTGAACTAAAAGCCGCGCTGGACGAATTCAAGCAAACCTGGGTCTGATGATGGACCACTGACTACGGACTTACCAACGATTCAACGGTTCAACGGTTCAACGATTTGCTCTCAACTCTCAACTAACGACTCTCAACTTTAAATGGCTAACACCCGCGATATCCGCCGCCGGATCAAATCGATCCGTAACACGGCGCAGATCACCAAGGCGATGCAGATGGTAGCCGCATCGAAGATGCGGAAGGCACAGCAATCCGCGCTGGCGGGACGGCCCTACGCCGAGTTGATGAACAAGGTGCTGGTCTCGCTGCAGCAGCGGACCGACCCGAAATTGCACCCGCTTCTGGAGATCCGCCCGGTCCGGAAAGAGCTGGTCATCATTATTAGTACAGATAAAGGCCTGGCCGGCGCCCTGAACACGAATCTGTTTCGCGAGGTCAGCCAACTGGAACCCGACAAGACCGTTTATGCCTCAGCCGGTCGCAAGGGCCGCCAGTTCGTAGCTCGAACCAAACGAGAACTCCTGGCCGACTTTGAACTGAAGGACGCTCCGGCGTTTTTTGAAACCAAAGTTATATCCCGGTTTGCCGCCGAAAAATTCCTGACCGGCGAAGTCGACAAGGTATCAATCGCTTACACCCATTTCATCAACACGATTAATCAACAACCGGTGGTGGACACGCTGCTGCCGATCAGCCGCTTTGATGTCGGCATGAAAAGAGCCGGGGCAACGCCCACTGACGCTACCAGCGGTGATCCGATGGTTGGTTATCTTTTTGAACCGAGCCCGGAGGGAGTGCTCGATTTTATCCTGCCGTATTATCTCCAGTTCCAGGTCTACCAGATGATCCTGGATGCGCGCGCGTCGGAACACAGCGCCCGAATGGTGGCGATGAAGAACGCGACCGATAACGCCAATCAGTTTATCAAGGATTTGACCCTCGAGTATAACAAGATGCGGCAAGCGGCTATCACCACCGAGCTGCTCGAAATCTCCACCGCGCAGATGGCGCTGGGAAGTTAACGGGATCATGACTTTTCATCAAACATCGTTAACACACAAACGCTGTCATCCTGAGCGTAGCCGAAGGATCTCTCCTACTTGTGTGACGTGTTCCGCATTTGCGAGGTTCCTCGACTTCGCTCGGGATGACATAGCTGCGGCAGCTGTCCAAGGGCAGCGCAGCGTACAACTCGCTGGGAAGACAGCTCACGAAGAATTATGAATAAAGGAAATATTGTCCAGGTAATCGGTCCGGTTGTGGACGTGGACTTCAGCGGCGCGAACGCTGGTCTGCCAAAAATTTATAACGCGCTCGAAGTCGAGTACGAAGTAGCCGGGAATTCGAACAAACTCACCCTCGAAGTGCAGCAGCATCTCGGCGAGAAATGGGTCCGCTCGATTGCGATGTCTTCCACCGAGGGTTTGAAGCGCGGCATGACCGTTACCGATACCGGCGGACCGATTTCGGTTCCGGTGGGTGAGGGCGTTCTGGGCAGGCTTTTTAACGTCACCGGCGATCCGGTTGATAACAAAGGCGAAGTGAAATTCACCAAGCGTTATCCGATCCATCGCAAAGCACCTGATCTGGTGGATCAGGACACCAAAGCATCCATTCTCGAGACCGGTATCAAGGTCATCGATCTCGTTTGTCCGTTTTCCCGGGGCGGTAAAGTCGGCGCGTTCGGCGGAGCCGGTGTCGGCAAGACCGTCGTTATTCAGGAGTTGATCAACAACATCGCCATGAAACACGGCGGTTTCTCGGTGTTCGCCGGAGTAGGGGAGCGCAGCCGTGAAGGCAACGATCTTTATCATGAAATGGTCGGCGCCGGCGTTATTAACGAAAAAGATCTCAGCAAATCAAAAGTCGCGCTGGTTTATGGTCAGATGAACGAGCCCCCGGGCGCTCGTTTGCGGGTGGCATTGTCGGCACTGGCGATGACCGAATATTTTCGGGACGAACGCAACCAGGATGTGTTGCTGTTCATCGATAACATTTTCCGGTTCTCGCAAGCGGGCTCGGAAGTATCGGCGTTGTTAGGGCGAACGCCGTCGGCGGTCGGTTATCAACCGACGTTGGCCGCGGAGATGGGCGATCTGCAGGAACGAATCACTTCGACCAAAAAAGGATCGATCACCTCGTTTCAGGCCGTTTACGTTCCGGCGGATGACCTAACGGATCCGGCGCCGGCGAATACATTCGCGCATCTTGATTCGACAATCGTGCTCGAACGGTCCATTGCCGAGCTCGGAATTTATCCGGCAGTCGATCCGCTGGCGTCTACGTCGAAGGCGCTCGCGCCCGAAGTCGTGGGCGAGGAACATTATGATGTTGCGCGCGGTGTTCAGCGCGTGTTGCAGCGTTACAAGGATCTGCAGGACATCATTGCCATTCTCGGAATGGATGAATTGAGCCCGGAGGATAAGCTGACCGTTTATCGCGCCCGCAAGATTCAGCGATTTCTCAGTCAGCCGTTCCACGTGGCCGAAGTGTTCACCGGTCACAAGGGCCAGTACGTGCCGATTGCTGAAACCGTCCGCGCATTCAAAGAAATTCTCGACGGCAAACATGACGACGTGCCGGAAGCGAATTTCTACATGAAAGGAACGATCGATCAGATCAGCAAGGAGTGATCGTTGAACCGTTGAATCGTTGAACCGTTGAATCGTTGAATCGGATCCAAAATGGCAACCTTAAGGCTTGAAATCGTTACGCCGGAAGCGACCGCCTACTCGCAGGACGTCGACATGGTGACGTTGCCCGGCTCCGAAGGTGAACTTGGCATTTATCCGCAACACGTGCCGGTGCTCACCACTTTAAAGCCTGGTGAGCTGCGGATTGTCAAAGATGGACAGGAAAGCGCGATGGCGGTGGGCGAAGGATTCGTTGAGATCACGGCTACGAGTGTTTCCATTCTGACGGATATGGCGTTAGGCGCGGAAAACATCGATGCTGAAGCAGCCGAAGCTGCGGTAAAACGAGCAGAAGCGGCGATGAGGGAAGATCACAGCGCGGAAGAAGTAGCGTCGATTCAGGCGTCGCTGCAAAAGGCGCTGGCGCAGTTGCACGTAAAACGGCGCCGGCACTGACCGCCGTCCGCCGATCGTCTTTGGTGGAGATCGTTAGGCGGCGTCAACCGTTTGGGTACTTTTCGCGCCGATGGTTAACGG
>DATFCK010000033.1:0-2736 GCA_035253185.1 Chthoniobacterales bacterium
TATGGACGTCGTTGTAGAGGCCGGCCGAGCGAAAAAAGTCGGGGCTGGTGGGAACGAAAACTCCCGACCAAAAATGGGGGTGCTCCTGAAAGAAACGGCCCACCAAATCATTTTCGTTTCCGAGGCCGGACTTTTGAACCCGATTCGACAGGAGCAACAATCGGGGCACTTCGATTCCGCCTACCGCTATCACGTAAGTCCGCGCCCGGACGGAGAATTGTTTTCCGTTTAACGTCCCGACCCGCAGTCGTGTCACGCAGTCAGCCGTCGGATTTGTGTCGATTTCAAGAACGTTAGAATGCAGGCAAACGGTGACGTTGTCGGCGGCTGCCACTTCCCTGGGATAATCGCGAGCAAAGGTTTCCGCCCGGGCAAACTTATAAATCACGGTTTGCACATCGGCGCTCGGCAGTGCGAATGCCGGCCGCTCTTTTTCGTCGCTCCAATCCTTGACCTCGTAGGTAGGCGGCTCAACCCGGCAAACAGCCTGGGCTCGCCGGTAGTACGGTTCCAGATGATCGCGGCCAAAGGGCCAGCCGCTGTTAGGCACCCAGTCGCGTTGTTCGAAATCAATCGGATCGAGCGGCCGAATTCGGACGCCAAGACGGTCGCCACCGATCGGAATATTCCAGCGCGTTCCCGATCCTCCGAATACACGAGGCCGCGCTGTTTCCAGCGGGAAATAAGGCTGCCCGATATTGTCGCCTAAGGTAAGGTCCTGGGTCTCATTCTCGGGGGTCACGCCTCCGCTCTCCAGAATACAGATCCGCACCGGTTTACCGATAAACTCCCGGGCCAGGACAAGACCGGCGGTGCCGCCCCCGACGATACAAATATCGGTCTCAATGTCCTGACTGATGGCGTCAGTATGCGCGTCGACGATCATACTCGGGAGAAAGATGAACGGTTAGGCCTTACCGTTAGGGAGGATTGCCCGTTTCAGCACGCGCAATCCGCCGTTGAGGTAGATGCGATCGAACCGGTTGAGCCGGCCGCGAAAACCGACTTCGCCCCGCGCAATCGTTAACGCGCGCTCGACCACCCGGGAAAGATCCTCTCGTCCGCGGTCGGCCAGCGGTTTAACGATTTCCTCGTAAAACGGAAACACCGTGCTCCAGATATTTACTTTTTGCGCGGCCAGCTCAGCCGACAGCTCCCGTTGGGGAAAGGCAGAAGTCTTTTCCAAAGCTCCGACCGCAATCAGTCCCAGCATCGTTCGCACGCACTTCTCGCACTCGCCGCAATTGAGCCGGTCCGGCCGATACAACTCTTGTTTGTTGCAGACTCGGAGGTTATCCAGCCCCACCGGCCACTCCGCCAGCAGCCGCAATTTTTCAAATCGCGACAAGGCGGTGCCGTCGTAGCGAACTTTCAGGTCGAATGAGCTGAAATAGGGATCCACCAGCAGGTGCGATCCATGCGGTCTCATATTCGGCACGTCGTAGTCGGAAGCGATAATGGCACTGCCGACCCGCCTGCCTAACGAATGAGCTATTGCCGCCAGGGCCGGGCCCATGTGCGCTTTCCACCAAAATCCCCAGTCCTCCTTCAAGATGCGAAGATTGGTGGTAACCGGCACCAATGTTACCCTGGCCTCTTCCGCGATTCTTTTCAGCGCGGTTAGCGCATATTCGAATGCCTGGGGATCTATTACCTCCAGGTTGAAAACAATGATGCCGTCCTTAACCGAGGCCGGATGATCGAGCGGAAAGTTCAACCGATTGGCCCGCAACGCGGCTAACGAGTCTACGCCTCCGGTAAAAAAGAACGCGCTTCGGCGTGGAGAAGTTTGGGCCGAGGTCCGGCGTTTCGACTCCACCGGCATCGTTTGGCTGATTTCTGGAAACCAATTTTGGAAAACCTTGGTAACGACCGCGACGTTATCCAGAAATTCGGGACAAAGCTCGCCATCCACCACCAGCCGTTTCTCGCCTTCCCACAACGCCGGGGGCAAAGCGGCGGAAACGAAGGCCTCGGGAAAATAGCCGATCGCATCAGCGACCTCGTCGGCAGCTTCAAAGTATACTTCGCACGGCGATCGCGGCGCTTCTTCCCAAACGATCGTTGCACTCAAGCGGCTGCGATTGGCAGAACGCTCCTGTCTTATTTGTTCGATTCTCATTCCATCCGGTCGTCAGACCGGCACCGCGGACATGCCGATCGGGAATTAAAGCACGCCGACAAACGAGCCGGCGAATTCGATGATCCAGGCGGTGAGCTGTTCGTTAAACAGCGAGCCAAAGCCGAATGCAGTCGCCTTCCCGACAACCGCGCCACACGGTGTTCCCGCCTTCGAATGGTTGGCGCCGTTTGTTGAATGACGGCGTAGACCAATCCCTTCGTATCTGGAAAAACATCGGCGGTCGAGCATGCGGCGGCCATCGATAACCAGCGGAGCATTTGCCAGACCCGCAAATAAGCTCTCAAGCCGTTTGAATTCCGGCCACCGCGTTAACACCAATACCGCTTCCGCGCCGGCGACGGCATCCTCGAGACTTCCGGCAAAGGTCACTTCTTGCGCCGAAAGAATCTTCTCCGCTTCATCGCGCGCCATCGGATCGTATGCTGCGATCTGCGCCCCGTCTTTGAGCAATTCTTGAATGATAGGAATGGCGGGCGATTCACGCATGTCACTGGTGCCAGGTTTGAAGGCGAGACCGAGCACGGCAACTTTTTTGCCGTTCACGTTCGGCACATGCTGCGCCAGCAACTTCAGAACCGCTTTTGGCTGCCGTT
>DATFCK010000034.1:0-2750 GCA_035253185.1 Chthoniobacterales bacterium
CTCGTTCGTGTTTCCAGCCCAGGCCGGTTATACCCGGCGGGTGCGAATTTTCACCCCCGCCCGCGAGATTCCATTTGCCGGTCACCCCAATGTGGGCACGGCATTTGTACTCGCTACTACCGGGGAGTTAGGCGAAATCAAATCCTCACTGGCGGTTACTTTCGAAGAAGACGCCGGACTGGTCACCCTCTCGATCAATAGTGAGGATGGCCGGGTGAGGTCGTGCGAGTTAACTGCTCCGCAACAGGTTTCGATTGGTAATACCGTTCCAATCAAGTTGGTGGCGGACGCGATCGGAGTCGAGGAAAGCGACATCGTCACCAGCACGCACCTTCCCCAATTAGCCTCGGTCGGACTGCCGTTCATCCTGGTGGAACTTCGCGATCGCCCGGGGCTGGAAAGAGCCCGCATCAATATGAACGGTTTCGAAGCACTCGCTGCCACCGGAGTGATGCCGGACATATATTTTTATGTGCGGTCAGGTGACGAATTCGATATTCGCGCTCGAATGTTCGCACCGTTAGATGGCGTTCCGGAAGATCCGGCGACTGGCAGTGCAAACTGCGCACTCGCCGGCCTGCTGGCTCATTACGACAAACAGTCCAACGGTGACTTTAGCTGGCGTATCGCCCAAGGCGTAGAGATGGGTCGACCCAGCATATTGATCGCTCGCGCGGAAAAACGCGATGGCGTGGTTAAAACAACCTGGATCGGCGGCGCCTCCGTCCTGGTTAGCGAAGGAATGATGGACATCGGATAAGAGCGACGTTTGAAGATTGCGATTGACTTTTTGCCGACGCAAACGCCCGCCCCCGTCGCACCGAGATGTTCGAGTCAGCGAGCCTAACAACCGGCCTTTAGTCCATCGGCTGCGCCGCGTCAG
This sequence comes from Chthoniobacterales bacterium, assembly GCA_035253185.1. GTDB lineage: Bacteria > Verrucomicrobiota > Verrucomicrobiia > Chthoniobacterales > UBA10450 > DATFCK01. The sequence goes on from DATFCK010000034.1 coordinate 884, forward strand.
AATGCGGGGTCCGGCCGGGACCGCGCGGGTTCGGCACTTGCTTCTCCCAGCATTAGACTAAAGTAAATACAACTCAACCGAATCGGGGAAATTTCACTGAAACGCGCGATTAGTGTCCCTTTCATAGCCGGCAGCGTTCTGCTGGCCGTCATCGCCGTCGGGCTCGGCCTTTGGTTTGGTTACCGCGCGCCAATCGGAGAAGTGGCCGAAAAGAGCATTGCCGTTCTGCCATTCAAAAATCTAAGCGCCGACCCCGGAAATGCATTCTTTGCCGTTGGCGTTCAGGATGAAATCCGGAATGACCTGGCCAAGGTGGCGAGTTTGAAGGTCATCAGCCGCAATTCGGTTGTGCAATACACCCCGGATGCAGAACGTAACCTTCGCGAAATTGCCGATGCTCTGGGAGTTGCCTACGTCCTCGAAGGCAGTGTGCAACGCGCCACCGGCCGGGTCCAGGTCCGGGCGCAACTGACCAATGCCAAGTCAGGCACTCAGGTCTGGCGAAAACGTTATGCTGGCTCCCTCGACGACGTGTTCGCGATTCAAAGCAAGATTGCTATCGCCGTGGCAGACCGGCTGCAGGCGAAGATCTCGGCGGCGGAAAAAGCGATGATCACGGAACGACCGACCACCTGGCATGTGGCGTATGATTCTTATATTCGCGCCGGAGTTCTGCTCGACGGAACTGCATTGGATGCGCGTTCTGGGGAACTCAGATACGAAGCCGTCCGTCAGCTGGAACTGGCCACGGCTCAAGATCCGAAGTTTCTCCTGGCCTATTGCCGCCTGGCTTCTGCACATCAAGGTTTGTACTTCAATGGTTACGACCACACTCCGCAGCGTTTGGCGCGGGCAACCGAAGCGGTGGACGCCGCCCTTCGGCTTGGTCCGGATCGCGGTGAATCCCATCTCGCTGCCGGGTTGTTATACTATTACTGTTATCGCGATTACGACCGGGCCCGCTCGGAACTGGCCACTGCCGGCCGCCTCCTGCCTAACGAACCCCTGGTTTTCGCCACTCTGGGTTGGATCGACCGGCGACAGAACCGGTGGCAGGATCATCTGCGCAATGTGAACCGCGCGCTGGAGCGCGATCCGCGAAATATTTTTATCATTCACCAGGTGGCGGGCACCTACCAGATTTTGCGCCGTTACAATGAGTTGGTAGCAACATTCAACCGGGCCCGCGCGGTCACGCCTAACGATGCCGTGGCCAAGGTGGCCAGTGGATTAGCCGAACTCGATGCGCACGCAACGGTTCAACCGGCACAGACAGCTGTTCAGGAAGTACTGGCAAAAGATCCCGGCGATGGGGTTAAGATTGTCGACCGCTGGTTTAACATCGCCCTGTGCGCGCGCGATCCAGCCGATTTAAAACACGCTCTGGCCTCAATGCTGCCCGAAGGAATAACCTGGGGCGCCAACGTTCGCACCCCCCGGAGTTTTTGCGAAGGTATGGCCGCTCGCGTGATCGGGGATAACGAGACCGCCATAAATGCGTTTACCACCGCTCGCGAAGAAATGGAAACGGTGCTGAAGAAGCAACCCGATTATCCCGAGGCGTTGTCTGCCCTCGGAATGATCGACGCTGCCCTTGGCCGGAAGGAAGAAGCAATCAGCGAGGGCCGCCGGGCGATTGAGTTATTGCCGGTAACAAAAGATGTGATGACCGGCTCGGAGTTAGTGCGAAATCTGGCTCTCATCTACGCCTGGACCGGTGAGAAAGAACTGGCGCTCGATCAGATCGCTACAGCCTTGAAGGGCCCGGGGCACATTACATATGGGCAGTTGCGGTTGAACCCGTGGTGGGATGCTATTCGGGACGACCCGCGATTCGAAAAACTGGTCGAAGAAGCAAAGAAACCGG
>DATFCK010000035.1:0-11726 GCA_035253185.1 Chthoniobacterales bacterium
CTAAATAACGTGCGGTCGGAGCTGGAAACGATCGCGGCCCGCATCGCCGCAGAACATCCGGCTTCCAACAGCGGTGCCAGCGTCCGGGTTCACACATTCCGCGAAGAAATGACCAAGGAGGCAAAGACGCTCACTCTGCTGCTGATGGGCGCAGTCTTGTTCGTGCATCTGATCGCGTGTTCCAATGTAGCCAACCTTCTGCTGGCCCGGGCCGCGACTCGCAGTCGTGAAATTGGCATTCGGCTGGCCCTGGGCGCCAGCCGCAGCGCAATCGTTAGGCATCTTTTGACTGAAAGTGCGCTTCTGGGTGTGATCGGCGCCGGCCTTGGGCTGCTTTTCGCGGTCTGGGGAATCGATCTCATGGTTAGGGCGCTGCCGCCCGATCTCCCCTATTTCCTTAACTTCAATCTCGACTGGCGCATTTTAGCATTCGCTGCCGGGCTGGGAATCGGTTCCGCGATCGCATTTGGTCTGTTTCCCGCGATGCAGGCGTCACGTCCTCAGTTGGTGGACGCAATAAAGGAAGGCGGCCGCAGCGGGGTCGGCGGGGTCAAAGGTCAGCGGGTTCGAAATGGTCTGGTGGTAGCCGAAGTAGCACTCGCGCTCGTGCTTCTGGCCGGCGCGGGATTGATGGTGCGGAGTTTTATCCGGACCCAGGCCATCGACGTTGGGGTCGATCCCTCCAGCACGTTAACCTTCCGCGTCGGTTTGCCGCCCTCCCAATATAAATCCGAGGAAGCCAACCGTTTTTTCAAAGCCTTGATGCCAAATCTGGCCCGGATTCCCGGGGTGGTTTCGGCGGGCGCCATTTCTTCTTTGCCGGCAGCCGGCGCATCCGGCGTCGGCGCGGTCGCGTTGCCGGGAGATCCGGATATTACCGAACTGCAGAATGCGCGTCTGGCTCGAGGTCTGGCCATTACGCCGGGATTCCTGCGAACAAGCCGGGTGAAATTATTGCGCGGGCGCGATTTTACCGAAGCGGATAACGAAAAATCACAGCGTGTTTGCCTGATTGACGAAGATGGCGCAAGGACGTGGTTTCCCAACACCGATCCGATCGGCAAAGAGCTGCGGATTTATGGGAAGCCCGGTGACCCTCCCAAGCCGGCAATCGTGGTGGGCGTCGTCGGCCGAGTGATTTACGATCGTTTGACCGCAAAGCGGGCGGTGCCGTGCGTTTACGTTCCGCAATTTCAGGAACCCGATTCGTTCATGTCGGTCGTCCTGAGGACGCAATCCAATCCGCGGCATTACCTCAATCTTGCGCGATCGGCCGTGCTGGCGACTAACAAAGATATCCCGCTTTATCGAGTCTATACCCTGCAGGAAATCGTTCAGCAGTCATTCTGGGAACGCCGGTTCTTTGGTTTATTTTTTGCCATTTTCGCCGGGCTGGCGCTGTTCCTCGCGGCGCTGGGATTGTATGGCGTAATGGCTTATTCCATCAAGCAGCGGACCCAGGAAATCGGAGTGCGGATTGCGCTGGGCGCGCAGACGCGGGATGTATTGCAACTCGTTACCGGCCAGGGTATGCGGCTTATTGTAGTCGGCCTCGGTCTCGGTTTCGCCGGCGCGCTGGCCTTGACCCGCTTGTTACAAAGCGACCTGGAAGGAATTTCGCCGCGGGATCCACTCAGCTTCTCGATTGTGTCGGTCGTCTTGTTAGGGGCGGGTTTGCTGGCGTGCTATATCCCGGCGCGCGCCGCCATGCGTCTGGATCCGGCGGAAGCGCTTCGTTACGAATGATGTTTACTTAAGATTGTTATGCTCCAAGAACTTCGACTGGCGTTTCGTCTCCTGGCCAAGAGCCCGGCGTTTGTGTTAATCGCGGTCGCCACCCTTGCCCTGGCCATCGGCGCAAATACTGCCGTGTTCAGCCTCGTTAACGCGCTGCTGATTCGGCCGCTGCCTTATGCCGACCCGCAGCGTTTGGTTCTGATATGGGAAGAATTCACCGCCCAGGGACTGGAGCGCATTCCGGTGTCGCCCCCGGAGTTTCTCGATTATCAGAAACAAACCAAGAGCTACCGCCATCTCGCCGCCTTTACCTATCGGGATTTGAATCTGACGGGTGGCGATGTGCCGGAACGGATCCAGGGCGCAAGCGTATCGGCCGCGGTCTGGCCGTTGTTAGGGGTGAAACCAATTCGCGGTCGAGTATTCGATCAAACTGAAGAAGGGGAAGGCCGCAACAATGTGATCGTAATCAGCGAGCGACTGTGGCAGCGCCGGTTCAATTCGGATTCGACGCTGGTCGGAAAAACTGTGTCGCTCAATGGCAGCGGTCACACCGTTGTGGGTATCATGCCGAAGACATTTGAGTTCCCATTGCCGTTATTCAACGTGCAAGGGGGGCAGTTCGCGGAGCGGGTTGATATCTGGGTGCCGGTTGGGTTCACCGAAAATGAAATGAAAAGCCGGGGGAGCCGGGACTACGGCATTATCGGCCGGCTGGCGCCAGGTGTCACCGCGCAGCAGGCCCAGGCCGAGTTGAAGCAACTGATTCCGCGTTGGAAGGAACAGTATCCGGACAACTACGGCAAAGACGAAAACTTCGGAGCCCAAGTTTACCCGTTACAGGAACAGGTCGTCGGAAAAATGCGTCCGGCGTTGTGGATCCTTTTTGGAGCGGTGTCGTTGGTACTTCTGATCGCTTGCGCGAACCTCACCACGATGTTGCTGGCGCGGGCTTCCAGCCGCGAGCGCGAGATGGCGATTCGGATCGCGCTGGGCGCCGGCCCAATGCGTTTGATCCGGCAATTACTGCTGGAAAGCATTGTTCTCTCTATCATCGGAGGCGTGGCCGGTATCGTGCTCGCGATCTGGGGATTGGATATCCTTCGTGCCGTTACCGCGAGAACCGTCCCGCGCATTGCCGAAGTTAATCTGGACCTGACCGTACTGGGCTGGACGTTTCTGGTAGCGGTGGGAACGGGAGTGGTTTTCGGGTTTTTTCCGGCCCTGGCCAGTTCCAACCCGCAATTGACCGAGGCTTTGAAGGAGGGCGGGCGCGGTTCCACTGAGGGGGCGCGTCGCAATACCCTGCGCAATGGATTGGTCATCGGCGAAATTGCAATCGCGCTTGCTCTTTTGGTCGGTGCTTCCTTGTTAGTCCGCAGCTTTATCCAGATCCAGAACGTCGATCCCGGATTCAATCCGCGGCAGGTTTTGGCGATGGAACTTTCGCTTCCGGTGTTGAAATACCCGCGCGGAAAACCAGTGGTCGACTTTTTCGCCGAGGTGCAACGCCGAGTGGCGGTCCTGCCCGGTGTGCGGACCGCCGCGATTACGTCGATTCTCCCTCTGAGCGGAACCAACAGTGATTCGTCGTTTGCCATCGAAGGCCAAACCGAGAGCGCGGTGATGAGCGGCGTGTTTCCGGACGAAGAACAACGACAGGTTAGTCCCGAATATTTCAAAGCGCTGGAGATTCCCTTGTTGAAGGGGCGATATTTCACCGAAGGCGACGGGTTTGATGCGCCCAGGGTCATGATCGTGAACCAGGCGCTGGCCAAAAAATATTGGCCTAACGGCGATGCGGTGGGCAAGCGCGTTACGTTCGACGATCCACGAAAAACTCCGAAGTGGACCACCATTGTTGGAATCGTCGGAGATGTGCGGCATCGCGGCATGGACGAACCAGCGCGACCGGAGTTCTACCAACCGCACGCCCAGGTTCCCTATCGATCGATGATACTGACAGTGCGGAGCTCGCAGGACCCGAAAAGTCTGGTGTCGATGATTCGCCGGGAACTGACCGCTCTGGATCCGGATCTGCCGATCGCGCATGTCCGAACCCTCGAACAAGTGGTTTCGGATTCCATTGCTCCGCGCCGGCTTTCGGTGTTGTTGTTAGGGGCGTTCGCCGCGATCGCGCTGATATTGGCCGCTATCGGGATGTACGGAGTCATGTCCTACCTGGTCGCCCAGCGGACCCACGAAATCGGAGTTCGAATGGCACTTGGCGCGCAGAGGAGTGACGTCCTGAAATTAATTTTGAGCCGCGGCGCACGATTGGTCCTGGCTGGAACCGGGATCGGGCTTTTGTTCGCTTTTCTGAGCACCCGCGCGCTGGGGTCTCTGCTTTACGGCGTAGGGACATTCGACGCCCTGACGTTTGGTGCAGTGACAGTCGTCCTCGCCGCCATCGCCCTGCTCGCCAGTTACATTCCGGCTCTCCGGGCCACTCAATCCGATCCGATGATCGCTTTAAGCCATAATGCCTAACTAATATGATTCGTTTACGCAACATCGAGCGCTGTTATCCCCTGGCCAAGGGAAGATTTTTTTACGTCCTGCGCGACGTCAACATCGACATCCAGGAGGGCGAGTTTGTCTCCATCATGGGCCCGTCCGGCGCCGGCAAGTCATCTCTTCTGCACATTCTTGGAATGCACGATCATGGCTGGACCGGTGAATATTATCTGAACGATATCGCGGTTCATCATTTGAAAGCAAAGGAGCGGGCAACTTTGCGAAACGAACAAGTCGGCTTCGTTTTCCAGCAATATCATTTGCTCGATGATCTGACCGTTTACGAGAATCTGGAGATCCCGCTCTCGTATCGAAAAGTCGCCCGGAACGAGCGAGCGGCGATTGTCGCCGACACCCTGGATCGGTTTCAGATTGTAGCCAAACGCGATTTGTATCCGCGGCAGTTGTCCGGCGGCCAACAACAGTTAGTGGGAGTGGCCCGGGCAATCATATCCAGTCCAAAGCTGATTCTGGCCGACGAACCCACCGGTAATCTGCATTCGAGCCAGGGGGAGGAGATCATGGAGTTGTTCAAAAAGTTAAACAGCGAAGGCACAACCATCGTGCAGGTGACGCATTCGGAGAAGAACGCCAGTTACGGGAACCGGATCATTCAGCTGCGTGATGGATGGGTGGTCTGAACCGTTAGGGGGACCGGTTTCATGTTCGCGGACTTCAAATTTGCGTTGCGCACGCTGGCGAAGTCGCCGGGCTTTAGCGCCGTTGCGATTCTGACTCTGGCGCTCGGCATCGGCGCGAACAGCGCGATTTTTTCGGTGGTTGAGGGAACCTTACTGCGACCTTTGCCGTTCGCCCATTCGGAACAACTGGTTAGGCTCTATGAAGCCAGTGACGATAAAGGAGCGCGCGGCAGCACCTTAACTTTAAGTGAGCTAACTCTCTATCGCTGGCGTGAATTCGGAGGCGATATTTTTCAGGGGATTGCCGGCGCCAACGGTGTCAACGTTGTGGTTGGGGCGGTTGCCGATCGACCTGCACGGAATGTTCAGGCCGCTCGGGTAACCGCGAATTTCTTTTCGGTGCTCGGTATAACACCAGCGCTGGGGCGTCCATTTACGGCTGAAGAAGACCGGCCGGGTGGCCCTGCGATAACACTGGTGAGCGACGACTTCTGGCGCACCGAATTGGGCGGACGTCCCAATATTATTGGGAGCAGTCTGACGCTGGATGGAATTCCCCATACCATAATCGGAGTGATGCCCAAATCGTTCCGGCATCCGTACCGGGCCAACCTCTGGCTGCCGCTGGCGCTGCCGCCGGTTTCGCCGCAGTCCGGGCTCGGTCATTATTTATATGCGCCCGCGCGTCTTCAGCCCGGGGTGACTCCGCTGCAGGCAGAAGCGGCACTCCGGCGTTTGTGTCAGAAGATCCAACAGGAAATGCCGCATCCGAGCAATGCCACCGGAGCGTATATGCCGCCTCTTCGGGAGAGCTTTGTCATGGATCTTCGTCCAAAAATTCTGATCATTATCGGAGCGGCCTTATCGGCGCTGCTGATCGCGGCGGTTAACTTCGCCGGTCTTCTCCTTGCTCGAGTGGTTGAAAGGCAGGGCGAATTTACAATCCGCGCGGCGCTCGGCGCCAGTCGAGGGCAGATCGTTAGGCAACAACTGGTACAGGCACTTTTGCTGTCGACCATTGGAACGGTAGCAGGACTTTTGATTGCCTGGTGGGTCACGCCGGCCCTGTTCGGAATCAGTCCGGAAGGATCCGACGCCACCGGTAGCGCGATGCGTGAATTTGATTACGCAGTTCGAATCGACTGGCCGGTATTCGGTTTTGCCGCCGTTGCCATGGTGTTGATTGGGGTGGGATTCGGTCTGCTGCCTTCCGCCCGCGCCTCGCGCGCGAATCTCCGCAACGCTCCCGGTATGACCGGTCGCGGTTCGACCCTGGATCGGGGAACCCGGCGCCTGCTGGGGTCGTTAGTCGTGATTGAAATCGCACTGGCGGCGGCACTGCTGATGGCCGGCATCACCACCACCCAGTATTTCCGGAAGATCATTGAAGAACCCTGGGGATTCGCAACCGATCGGCGATTCGCATTTAAAACCATGCTGTCGGATCAATTATTCGCCGATGCTGCGACCCGGGGGAACGCCATCAACGCGACGCTGGAACAGCTGCGTGTCCTGCCAGGTGTAACCGCCGCAACGGTGACTTCACCAGCACCGATGCAGGCTCCGCGCAATCTGATGTCGTTCAATGTGGACGGGGCTTCGCCACCGGAACCCCGCGGATTTTTTCTATCGTATCTGCGTGCAGCCGCACCGGGATATTTCAAGACCATCGCGCATTCGCTCTTACGCGGCCGCGAATTTCTGGACAGCGATACCGCAGATTCGCTTCCAGTTTGTGTTATCACCGAAGATCTGGCGCAGCGTTTCTGGCCCGGACAGGATGCGATTGGAAAACGCATAAAGTGGGGACGCATCGATAGTCCCCGGCCATGGCTAACGGTAGTAGGAGTTGCGGCCGCCATGAAAGTGATAGTCGATCCGCGCGACGGCGAAGTCATCGGAACAATCAGTCGTCCGGTGGCTCAAATTCTTCCGGCAGGGACCGGTCAGTTAAACGAAGTGACATTCGTGGTGCAAACCAGTGGCAGCGGCGCTGGTCCCAATGAAGCAGCGCTTCGTTCCGCCCTGGCGCGCGCTGATTCCCGATTGGCAGCCTATGAAATGATGTCGTTAGGCGAAGCCGCGGAGCAAACCCGGGCAAGCGAGCGGTTCATTTTTGTCCTGTTATGTTTATTCAGCGCGCTGGGCCTTATTCTGGCGGCAATCGGTCTGTATGGATTGCTTTCCTTGCAAGTGGCGAGGCGCGAACGTGAATTCGGAATCCGTACTGCACTGGGCGCCACCGCCCGTCAGATCATCCGATTGGTGGCGCGTGAGGGCGGTAGCCTGTTTGCCGGCGGTTCGATGCTCGGGATAATTCTTACCTGGGCCATTGTGCGAGTGGTGCGAAGCCAGTGGTCCGGACTGCCTACTCCTAATCTGCTGGCGTGGGGCAGCGCTGGCGTGGTCCTGTTAGTTGCGGTTCTATTTGCCTGTTGGTTGCCCGCGCGCCGGGCGGCCCGCGTGAATCCGATGATCGCGCTTCGGGCAGAATGAAACATTCTCCATGATGACAAGCATGCTCCTGCTTTTGGCGGTGGCACTGGCGGCCTGCTGGCTGCCGGCGCGCCGCGCTGCGCGCACTGATCCGATGACGGCGCTCCGTCAGGATTAGATCAATACCAATACGACTTCACCTTCAACTCAACCCTACTGAAACAATGATATCTGATTTTCGCCACGCCCTCCGCCTGTTACTCAAATCTCCCGGCTTCACCCTGATCGCGGTGATCACATTGACGCTCGGAATCGGCGCGAACAGCGCCATTTTCAGCGTGATTGACACGGTCCTGTTACGTCCACTGCCCTTTCCCAAGCCTAACGAGCTGGCATTAGTCTGGGGGAAATCGGCCGAAATAAGCCGCGAATCACAGTCTTATCCTGATTATCTCGATTTTAGAGAGCAGGCAAAATCATTTACCAGTCTGGCGGCTTACACCCAGGCTTCAACGGTGCTTGGAATCGGCGCGGATGCCCGGCAGCTGGAGGGAGTAGCGGCAAATGCCGACATTTTTTCCGTGCTGGGAGTGTCACCCATGCTGGGGCGGGGCTACACCCGTGACGAGGACACCTCGGAGGACCGGGTCGTGGTTTTCACCTACGAAGCATGGCAGCGTTATTTCAACGGGGATCCCAACGTGATTGGGCGGCAAGTTCAACTGGCTCTGCGGCCGTACACCGTGATCGGTGTAATGCCGAAGGGATTCGGCTTCCCGGTCGGTGTGCGCAGTGAGTATCTGACGCCGATTCATCCGCTGGTCGGCGAACCGATGAAGAGACGCGGTTCGCATTTCTTCCGGGTGTTAGGCCGATTACAGCCCGGCGTAACCGTTCGGCAGGCGGAAAGCGAGATGGTCGGTATCACCGCGCGGCTGGCAAAGCAATATCCCGATTCAAATATTGATCGCAGCGCAAAGGTCGTGTCTTTGCATGAAGATTTAACCGGCAATGTCAGATCGGCTCTGTTCGTAGTGCTTGCTGCCGTTCTGGTGGTGTTGCTGATCGCCTGCGCCAATGTCGCCAATCTCTTGCTGGCGCGGGCGACCGCGCGCCAACGTGAGATTGCGATTCGAACTGCACTGGGGGCAAGTCGAGCGCGGATAATCCGGCAACTTTTGGCCGAAGGATTTTTGCTGGCGATATTCGGCGCGCTCGGTGGACTGCTGCTGGCGACCTGGGGCGTCGACCTGTTGCGGGCAATGGGTCCGGCCGATCTGCCCAGGCTTCAAGAAGTCCGCGTCGACGCGGTGGTGGTTGTGTTCACTGTCGTTGTCGGATTCGTCAGCACTATGGTGTTTGGGCTTGTTCCCGCGCTCCACGCCACGCGACCCAATGTGAATTCGGCGTTGCAGGAGGGCAATCGAACCGGGTCCGGACCTGAATCGCAACGTCTTCGTGGTTTGCTGGTGGTAGGTCAGGTCGCGTTATCGTTGTTATTGCTGGCGGGCGCTGGCCTACTGATCAAAAGCTTTCAAAATCTGAGCACAACCAATCCGGGATTCGATCCATCGCGAGTTTTGACTGCGGACTTTGTGTTGCCCGGCGGAAAATATTCGGAACCGGAAAAGCAACTGCAGTTCTACGATCGGTTTCTGCCGAGGGTAGCGTCATTGCCGGGTGTCGAAGCCCTGGGCGGCGCCACGCCTTTGCCCTTTTCCGGCGACGACATGTCGATTTCATTCTGGATCGAAGGCCGGCCTGACCCGGGACCCTCCGGCCACCTCGACGCGTCGATTATGAACGTCGCGGCTGATTATTTTCGCGCCATGCGCATTCCATTGTTAGCCGGCCGAACATTCGATTCACGCGACCGGAAAGACGGGTTGCCGGTAGTAATTGTTAACGATGTATTCGTGAAGAAATTTTTCCCTAACGAGAACCCGATCGGTCGCCATCTGCTTATCGATATCAAACAGCCGGCGATATCAGTCGAGATCGTTGGCGTAGTCGGAAGCGCCCGTCATGATTCACTGGCGGTCGAACCGCAGCCGGAATATTACCTGCCAATATCTCAGAACCCGAGAAGAACCAGTCATCTGGTGTTACGAACCTCGGTTGAAAATGTTGCCGGCTTGCAAAACGCGCTTCGAACAGCGATCCACGAACTGGATCCAGAGATTTTCGTGCCTCCAATAGTGCCGATGACAAATCTGATTGGCGGCACGCTGGCCCGGCCACGCTTCAATATGTTGTTGCTGGGTAGCTTTGCCGGAGTGGCGTTGACGCTGGCGGCTATTGGTATCTATGGCGTGATCGCCTATGGTGTTACTCAGCGGACCCGTGAAATCGGAATTCGGATGGCGTTAGGCGCGCAACGCATGGATGTGCTGCGTTTAATACTGGTGCACAGTATGACGATTATCGGCATCGGTCTCGCGATCGGATTATCTGGAGCGCTATTTTTGACCCGCTGGATGTCGAGCCTGCTGTTCGGGGTGGGCGCGCACGATTTGTTTGTTCATGCATTCGTATTGATCCTGCTGGCAGGCGCCGGCCTGGTGGCCAGCTATATTCCGGCCCGTCGCGCCATGACGGTGGATCCAGTGATCGCATTACGATACGAGTGAATCGCGCGATATTTTGGCGGGCGGTGTCGCTGTTGCTGGCACTGACTACGGTGGCCGGCCTGGCGCCGGCGGCGACGGAAAAGCGCATATTCGAGGAGACGCTGGAGAAGATCTATCCGGTACAAGCAACCGCCAAATTTCGTTTGAAGAACGGCGACGGCTCGGTGTGGATTTACGGAGCCGACGTTTCAGAGATGAAGGTTCGCGCGGTGAAAAAGTCCTACCGCCAGGATCGGCTCGCGCAAATTGCCGTGAATATTGTTGTTAGGCCGGATGCTATCACAATCGACACTGACTTTCCGTCCAAACCCAAATGGGGTTGGGCCGACCGTTCCGGGACGGTCGATTACGTCATTATTTTACCGTGGTTTTGCGATATAGAAAAAGTCCAGCTCGATGTCGGCGAACTATTCGTCGAAGGAATGCGCGGCCCCCGGGTCAATGCCGAACTGGGTAGCGGGCGGATGTTCGGCCATAATTGTTTTTCCAATGTGCGTTTTTCGCTCGGCACCGGCGGGCTCGAAGTGCTGTACGGCTGGTGGGAGCCACATGACATCGCGGTGCATGCTCAGATTGCCAATGGCAATAGCTGGATATTGATTCCCGCCGCTGCTGAATTCCGCCTGCACGCCGAGACCAGGAATGGTTCGGTAGTGACCGATTTCTCCGACAAACGTTCGCCCGAAAACAAAGCAAAACTTGATCTGGCCGTCGGAGAACAGCCGAATGCGGAGATGAAGATTCAGACGATGAACGGCAACATCACGGTTAGGGAGATCAATCGATAAAACCATGATGAACGACATTCGATTTGCGTTTCGGATGCTTATCAAAACGCCGGGATTTTCGATCGTCGCCTTCCTCGCCATCGCACTCGGATTGGGGGTAAACACCAGCATCTTCGGAATCATCAACACGCTTTTGATGCGTCCGCTGCCGGTGGGTCATTCCGAGCAATTGGTCCAAATTTATACCAAAGACCCGCACTTGGACGGCCGCGCTCCGACGTCATTTTTGAATTTTGTTGATTACGCGAAGCAAAACACCGTGTTCACCGGAGTGGCCGCCTACACTTTTGCCCCCATGGCGGTTACCCGTGGAAACGAGACCATTAACATTCTTGGCCAACTCGTTAGCGGCAATTATTTCGATCTGCTCGAGGTCAAACCGGTTCTGGGACGGGGCTTCTTACCGGAAGAAGATACTTCGCCTAACGGTCATCCGGTGGCAGTGATAAATTACAATTTCTGGCGAAAACTCGGCGCCGATCCGGCGGTGATCGGAAGCACCATCACGCTAAACGGGCGGGCGTTCAGTGTTATTGGGGTGGCCCCGCGAACATTTACCGGAGTGGACATTGGTGTGGCCCCCGACTTGTGGGTTCCAATGTCAATGCACGGATGGGTCCGACCGGGAGGCGAAGAATGGTTCGATAATCGCCGCGCTCTGCTGCTAAGCATGGTCGGCCGTTTAAAGCCCGGCCTCACGATTTCGCAGGCTGAAGCGCAACTCAAGACCGTCGCGAAAAATCTTGAGCAGGCCTATCCCGACGTGAACAAGGAACGTTCGGTCATGCTGGTCAACGCCGAAAAAGCCAAATCACAGGGATTGGGTGGACCTAACAACGAAAATGCCACTCAAAACATTTCCGTTTTGCTGCTGGTTGCGGCCGGGGGCATTTTGCTGATCGCTTGCGCGAATGTCGCTAATCTTTTGCTGGCTCGCGCTACCACTCGGGAACGCGAAATGGCGGTGCGGCTGGCTC
>DATFCK010000036.1:0-7664 GCA_035253185.1 Chthoniobacterales bacterium
GCTTATTTATCTCAATGGCACTAAAACGTTTCCAGGAATGCAATATGTCACCGAGCGTTTGACCCGGTTTGGGCGTTATCACCACATGAACATGGTTCGGCATGACGACCCAAGCCCCGAGCTCGTAACGCTGGCCATCGAAATGCTTCAACGCCTTGGCAACAATCTCCGCATTTGCCGGATCGCGAAGAGCACATGATCCATACCCAGCATCAAGCCACTCTTGGACCTTGTCGAAAAATTTGTCGTAATACTCGCGTTTTTCCGTCTGCGACCAGGGTTCGGGGTGAGCAGCAAGCCACGAGGAACGTTCGGAGTTCAGTTCGCTAATTCGGTCGGACGGCAACGCGTCGGCTAACCGAAAAGTTACGAAGTAAGTGGCGCCTTCTTGCTCCCAGTGCGGCAGATGGCGACGACTGACGTCGACCTCCGAAAACTCATCGAGTCCTCGAAAGTCGCGCAAGTTTTCAACTTGCGATGAACTCTCGGGGGGCAAGCTGGAAGCTTGCCCTACCCGGTACCATGCGGGTATCCGGTGTCCCCACCACACCTGGCGGCTGATGCACCAGTCCTGGATATTCGCCAGCCATTGGCCATAAACTTTCTCCCAGTGCGCCGGAAAGAATCGGATTAAATGATCACGCACCACGCCTAACGCCTCTTCGGTTTTTGGATAACGCAGGAACCACTGCTCGCTGAGTCGCGGCTCGATCGCGACGTCGCTGCGATCACTGAACCCGACGTTATTCTCGTACGGTTCCGTTTTGGCCAGCAATCCGTTAGCTTCCAGCAATTCCCCCGCCCTTTTTCGCGCTTCAAATCGATCGAGACCATCGAGTTCAGGGACCGCCGGACAATTAATCCGGCCGTTAGGATGCAACACATCAATGACCGGCAGGTTGTGACGCTGGCCCACCTCAAAGTCGACCTTGTCGTGCGCTGGAGTCACTTTCAAAACGCCGGTGCCAAACGTTTGATCGATCGCCTCGTCCGCCACCACCGGTATTTTTTCCCGCGCCAGCGGACGCCACACTTCTTTGCCCACCAGATCGGCATAACGGGAGTCGTTAGGGTGAACGGCTACGCCGGTATCAGCCATGATTGTTTCCGGCCGGGTAGTCGCCACTTCCAGAAAACGATCCGGTTCTTCGACTACCTGGTATCGGACATAATAAAGCTGCCCTTTCTGCGGCTTCGAAATGACTTCCTCGTCCGATAACGCGGTTTGGGCCGCCGGATCCCAGTTGATCATCCGACGGCCGCGATAAATCAGCCCCTTCCGATAGAGATCCACAAACACTCCCTGCACGGCGCGCACATAATCGTCGTCAAAGGTGTATCGCTGGCGCGACCAGTCGGCCGAAACGCCCAGTCGTTTTAATTGTTTGATGATGATGCCGCCGTGTTTGTCCTGCCACTCCAGAACACGCTGAAGAAATTTTTCGCGCCCCAAATCATGCCGGGTAACGCCTTCATTCTTTCGCAACCACTTCTCCACCGCAGTCTGGGTGCCGATCCCGGCGTGATCCATTCCGGGCAACCACAACGCCTCGAATCCCTGCATCCGCGCGCGGCGGACCAGAATATCCTGGATGGTGTTATTGAGCACATGCCCAAGAGTCAGGACGCCGGTGATGTTGGGCGGCGGCATCACGATCGAAAACGGCGGCTTGGGCGATTTAGGATCTGCCTTGAAAAAGCCCTGGTCGATCCAATGTTGATACCACTTTGGCTCGACGATTTTCGGGTCGTAAGTCTTGGATAACTCGGTCATTTTCAAAGCAAATCCGCAGGATCTCGCCTGCGAGTTGCTAAGAAACGCAGCCAGAAGGGTTCCGCCACTTTAACTTGCGACTGAAGTTCTCACCGGCCAATTTCCCACTGCCAATGTTGAAAAAGGTCGTTTTCTGCACGGTTTTGAGTGCCGCCGCTGCCGTCACATCGGGCGCGAGCGATTGGACCGTGATCAAACAGCAGAACCGCGACTACGTGACGTTCTCAAACGTAGCCCACTTCTATAACTTTCCCGAGTATACCCGCGTCAGCCACACCGTGTCGCTTCGAAGCGACCGCCGCGGGATTCGGGCGCAGGCTGGAACCTCGGAGCTTTTCATCAACGGCGTTCGCTTCGTCACCGATTTTCCGATTTTGACTAACGGCGAAGACGAACTGATTTCGGCGATGGACGTCAGCAAGATTATCGAGC
Organism: Chthoniobacterales bacterium; assembly: GCA_035253185.1. GTDB lineage: Bacteria > Verrucomicrobiota > Verrucomicrobiia > Chthoniobacterales > UBA10450 > DATFCK01. Next base: position 2,207 of record DATFCK010000036.1, read on the forward strand.
CGATCATGCGGCCAAATCGATTGCGCAATGCGCGCAAAATCCAGACTGTCATTCTCGATCCTGGTCACGGCGGCGCGGACAATGGCGCGTCAAACCGCTGGGGCACCGAGAAAATGTTTGCGCTGGATGTCGCGATGCATGCCCGCAGTCACTTGCAACGCGCCGGCTACAAGGTGGAAATGACTCGCACCCGCGACAACACGGTTTCACTGGAAGACCGGGTGAGAATCGCGAACAAGTTTCGCGACGCCGTTTTTGTCAGCATTCATTTCAATTACAGCGGCTCGGCCGAAGGATTGGAAACATACGCACTGGCGCCGGAGGGCGTTCCATCGAACGCTTTTCACGGCACCCAGATATCGGCCGCCGATGTGCGCGCATGTCCCGGAAACATCCAGGACGAACACAACATTGCGCTTAGTGCCGCCATTCATGCCATGGTGCTCACTCGATTATCGATGTTCGACCGTGGAGTGAAACACGCGCGGTTTCATGTGCTCCGCGACGTGAAAATCCCAGCAGTCTTGGTGGAGTGCGGTTTCTTAAGCAATAGCGCCGAAGGCCAGCGCATCGCGACCGCGCAATTCCGGCAGGACGTAGCGGCGGCCATCGCCCAGGGAGTGCAAAACTACGACGCGGCGGTGAATTTCCGTGGCGGTGGAGCGACGTTTGCCTCCGCCAAAAAAACGCTTCCCGCCCACACTCAATCGATCACCGAGCCGCTCAGCGATTCAATTCCGGAAGCGCGCTACCTCGATCAACCGTCTATTTCCATCAGTGCCGGACCGTAAAATTATTTCGAGCGATCAGCCGCGCGACGGAGATCCGCGACCGATTGGTGTTTTCGATTCCGGGATCGGCGGGTTGACCGTGGTCAAAGCGCTCCGCGACGTCCTGCCTAACGAACAGATCATTTACCTCGGCGACACGGCGCGGGTACCTTATGGCAGCCGTAGCCCGAGCACGGTGGAACGTTACAGCCTGGAGATCGCGAACATGTTGATGGAACGCGATGCAAAGCTGATGGTGGTAGCGTGTAATACGGTGTCGTCCGTGGCGCTGCCACAGCTCGAGCACAGTTTACCGGTTCAAGTGGTAGGCGTGATTCGCCCCGGCGCTGAGGCTGCTATTCACGAAAGTCGGAGTCGTAATATCGGCGTTATCGGCACGCGGGCCACGATCCGCAGCGGCGCTTACGAACGAACCCTCAAAAGCATTGATCCATTGGTGCAGGTGACCAGCCGCGCCTGTCCCCTCCTGGTGCCATTGATAGAAGAAGGCCTGCTTCGGGACGATGTGACCGATCAGATCATTCGCCGGTATCTGGAGCCGATGCTGGCCGCAGGAATAGACACGCTGGTTCTCGGCTGCACCCATTATCCTTTGCTGGCTCGCGCAATCCAGCAGCAACTCGGGCATTCAGTGCGGGTGGTGGACTCAGCCAGAAACTGCGCCCTGGCCGTGAAAAGGCTGCTAGGGGAGCAATCGTTAGGCGCTCCGGCGGCCGCGACCGGCGGCCTGCAGATAGCGTTAACCGATCGGCCCGATAATTTTTTGGGGGTCGCCAAAGAGGCGTTACAGCTGAATATAGAGGACGTCGAACTGCGCGAGGTCGTACACGCACCGGCTCTGTAGCGGCGGTCTTTGACCGTCGCATGAATTCTTTCAACGTTTTCGGGGAGACGACTGCGGGGCTGAAATACGACCTTCCATAATCTGCGGTCACGTATTTTAAAACAGTGCGACGGTCACCGACCGCCGCTACAGCTTTAGTTTTGCCCTAACCGCTTTCGGCAAACTCTTCACTACCAGATCGTAGGAATGGTCTATCATCTTTCGTAATTCCGGTTCTGGTAAACCGGAATCGATTTCCACGGTGTTCCAATGCTTTTTGTTCATGTGGTACCCGGGCCGGACCTGCTCATAACGATCGCGTAATTCCAGGGCCAGGTCGGGATCACATTTTAGATTTGCGGTAGCCGGAATCGCATCGAGTCCGGCCAGCGCAAACATTTTCCCCGCGACCTTGAACACCAGCACATCTTCGCCGAACGGCGTTCCTTCAGTCACGCATGGCTTCTTGAGGCAGTATTCGCGGAACGTCTCAACATCCATCGGCCACAGATATACCAGATGAGTCCAGATGCGAAGCGGCGGCGGCTAAACATGTGGGCCCGTCAGGCGGGCATCACATGTGGGCCCGCCAGGCGGGCACCATCCTAAATGCCGCTGCCAATGACGAATATCGCCCTTTTGGTTCGGGGGCCCTGCCTCTACTGTATCTGAAGCAGACGAAACTTTGTCGTATATACGACAAAGTTTCGTCGACGGATAGTCCGCGAAACCCTGCAATGGGGTTCAGTCGTTAACCGGCTCCAGATCGCTTATCGACGGTCCGTTCAACACGTGGCCTAACGCATCGAAACGCGAACCATGGCAGGGACAATCCCACGTTTTCTCGCATGAATCCCACCGAACAATGCACTTCAGGTGCGGACATACCGCCGAGAACTTATGCAGGGTGCCATCCTGATCGCGGTAAGCTGCGATCTTGCCGATGCCTTGACGCAAGATGGCGCCCTGACCCTTGGCGATGTTATCTTCCGAAGGTTCATCCCCCGAAGTAACATAATCGCGCATTTGGGCCGCGACGTTGGCATTTTCCGCGACATAATCGGCCACTACCACCGGCTTCAACGTTTTTCGGTCAGGCGCGTAGAGGTCGGCCCAGGCGTTGTAGCGATTGTTGATCAGGTCGCTGATCAATATCCCGGCAAGTGTTCCATGGGTCATGCCGTTGCCGGAATCACCGGTGACGATGTACACATTTTTGTCGCCGGGGTTTCGGCCGATATAGGCGACCCCGTCCACCGGTTCCATTACCTGACCCGACCACCGGTCCGTCACTTCGGTCACAAACGGAAAATGGTCGCGGGTCCAGCGTTCCACTTTTGCGAATCGCTTGTCACAATCATCAGCCTGTCCGGTTTTGTGATCTTCACCACCCACAATTAGCACGTAACCTTTGTCATCTGACGCGAACCGAACGTAATGGTATGGGACCGGCCCGATCTGCTGCTTCTCCTCTTCCGCGGTTTGCGCCGTGTCCCACAGCAGCGCGTGCCGCTTGACCTCGCGGCTAACTCGCATCGCGACCACGTAGGTGGCATACGGCGCCTGTTTTGAGTGAATGACTAACCGGTCGTTAATCGGAGTGTTTGTGGCCACGACCGCTGCTTTGGCTACGATGTTGAATCCGCTGCCGGTTTGCACTTCCACTTGTTCTCCGTCCTGAACTTTCACCGCGCGGGTATCGGTAAAGATGCGCACGCCGCGATCAATGATTCGCTGGGCGAGTCCGTTCAGATAATGGAGCGGATGAAATTCTGCCTGTCGCGGGAATCGAAGGATGCCCGCGGTATTTAGGTTGCCGAACGGAAGAGTATCCACCCGCTCCACTTCGAGGAGCCCGGCCCGATGCGCGGCTTCGAGCTCTTCTTTTAGCTGGGTGACCGATCCGCCGGGAGGAATGAACAGGTAACCGTCGAGCCGTCTGAACTCGCAGTCGATTTTCTCCTCGGTCACAATCCGGTCAACCAAATTGATTGCGGCAGAGTGGCTTTCAGCGGTAAGGCGGGAACATTGTTCGCCCAACATTTTTTCAATGTCGTAGTAGCGATCGTCCAGCGCGTTGACTAAGTGGGCGGTTGTCCGCCCGGTCATGCCACCACCGACCGGACCGTCGTCAATCAAGACCACATCCTTTCCTTCTCGAGCAAGCAGGTAGGCGGTGGTTACTCCCGCGATGCCGGCGCCGATGACGCAAACGTCAGTAGTGACATTTTCCGTTAGGGGCGCGGTATAAAATTTCTCAGCTGTACGTTCCCAAAATGACCGGTTTGCGCCGGCTTGTTCTCCGATGCGTTCCATGCATTTAACAATCGAATGAGCAACGGCTTACAGTCGTAGAAACTCACACAAATCAGCTGGTTCACGAAGGACAAGAATCGGGGGAGCACAGGCTGCCAACCGGTAGCGCTCGGCCGCTGTGCCGAACCCAGTTATGGCCGGCTTAAGCTAAAATGAGAATCCATCGCTCGCCTCAAGCTGCCGCGAGCTACAGGCTGGCAGCCTGTGCTCCCCAAACGCGGAATTCAACCAATTCGCGATACGATCCGATCGCGAATCTCGGAAATTTTGATCCGCTCCTGCGCCATGGAATCACGTTCACGAAGCGTTACCGTATCGCGCAGGTTTGCTTCGCGTTCACCTAACGTCTCGAAGTCAACCGTAACCGCAAACGGCGTTCCGATCTCATCCTGGCGGCGGTAACGACGTCCGATGGCGCCGCTCTCGTCGTAGAAAACGTACATGTGCGGCCGAAGCAGTTCGACAATCTCCTTCGCCTTTTGAACCAGCTCCGGTTTGTTTTTCAACAACGGAAACACCGCGCATTTTACCGGTGCGATGCGGGGATGAAATCGCAGGACCGTGCGCGTTTCCATCTTTCCTTTTTCGTCGGGCGCTTCGTCTTCGGAATAAGCTTCGCAAATCAATGCCAGAACGGTGCGATCCACGCCAGCACTCGGTTCGACGACGTGCGGGATGAACTTCTGCTTGGTTTCCTCGTCAAAATATTCCAACGATTTGCCGCTGGCTTTCTGGTGCTGCGATAAATCGTAATCCGTTCGATAGGCAACTCCCTCCAATTCCTGGCGGCCAAACGGGAATTCGTATTCGATGTCGTAGGTTCCCTTGGAATAGAACGCTCGCTCTTCATCCGGAACAGTCAGGACATGAAGTTTGGCGCGAGGAATCCCGATGTCTTCATAAAACTTCAGCCGTTCTTCCTTCCAGTATTCGAGCAGCTCGATCCCCTGCTCCGGCCGGCAGAAATATTCCAGCTCCATCTGCTCGAACTCGCGTGATCGGAAGGTGAAATTACGCGGATTAATCTCGTTGCGGAACGCCTTGCCGATCTGCGCGATGCCAAACGGCAATTTCTTTCGCGAGGTTTCCAACACGTTCTTGAACTGGACAAAAATTGCCTGAGCGGTTTCGGGACGAAGGTAGGTGATGCTCGATTCATCTTCAGTGGCGCCCACGTAGGTCTTAAACATGAGGTTAAACGCGCGCGGTTCGGTAAGATCTTTTCCGCCGCAGTTAGGGCATTGCTTCTCGCCCTTTTTTTCCGTCAATTGATCGGCGCGTAACCGCGCCTTGCAGGTGCGGCAATCGACCATCGGATCACTGAAAGTGTCTTCATGACCGCTGGCCTTCCACACTGCACGGTTCATCAAGATGGTGCCGTCGAGCCCAACAACATCATCACGCTCGTGAACCATGACCCGCCACCAGTAATTTTTCAGATTGCGCTTCAGCTCAACCCCAAGCGGACCGTAATCCCAGGCGCCGTTTAGTCCGCCGTAAATTTCGCTCGATTGGAAAATGAAGCCGC
>DATFCK010000037.1:0-3913 GCA_035253185.1 Chthoniobacterales bacterium
CGGGAATTTATCTCATTCTAATAAGAAGTGACCTGAGGGCTGAGAAATCCTAATCAATCTGCAATTTGGCAGGCTTGCTTACATCCCTCAGACAGAGATAATTCGAATTAATTAGGCAGCTTCATGGAAACCTGGGACTTCCAATCGAAGAACCGAAAAAGTTTTGCTGGACTCTCATTCCTCCGGTCTGGAATAAAGAGAAGTCCAAAGCAAATAAAGCTGGTTACTCAACCTCGGCCGCAAATATGAAAACACTACTCACACTGAGCCTTACACTCGTCGCACTGACATCCTTCGCACAGACTTCGTCTCCTCCTTCGGCACAGAATCCGCCGCCACCACCGCCGCCGCCTAACGCTGGTGCGCCCGTTAATCCTGCGACTGGCGCCCAACCCGCGGCTCCGGGTGCCCCAGGGGCACCGGCAACGAATGTTCCGCCACCGCCGGGAATGCCGACGGCGGCCCCGGGCGCTCCGGGAGTACCTGGTACTGCCCCTGGCGCTCCGATGGCTGGTGGTTCGCCTGCTCCTGGATCAACCGTCACCGCGACATTGAATGCCAGCCCCGGCACATCGCCGGCGGCTGCTGCTACCGCATCGCCCAGTGCGGCCGCCATGCCCGGACACGTTGAAACGACCGGCAACTTCCTGATCGACAACTTCAAAAAAGGCGGACCGATCATGTGGCCGATCCTGATTGTGTCCATCATCGCCCTAACGGTTGTGATCGAACGCATCTTTTGGTGGGGCGGGCGCTGGTTCCGCCGGGATCCCAAGCGCATTGAGAAGGTGTTCACCGCCATCGAGGTTGGCGATGTCGCCGAAGCTTCCCGGCTGTCACGCGACTCCCGTGATCCAGTTCTGCGAATGATGTGGAACGGGTTGAACCATCAGCACGCGTCTTTGCAAGGTGCGTTGCAAGTGGCTGCCGGTATCGAGATCAAACGCGCCGGCCGTTTTCTGGTGGTCATGGACACGTTGGTGACGCTGGCGCCGTTGCTCGGTCTGTTGGGCACCATCACCGGACTGATCAAGTCGTTCAGCTTCCTTGGCAACGAAGAGCTCGCCGTCCAGGCCGTCACCGGTGGTATCGCGGAAGCGCTGATCGCCACCGCCTGCGGTCTCGGCATTGCCATCTTCGCGCTAATTCCCTTTAACTTTTTCACGTCTCGAGTGTCTAACTTAGAGTTCGAACTGCAGACCGCAGCCACGAACCTGGAGGTGATGCTGGAAGCAAACGCACGAGCGAAACGAGAAGCGGAATTAGCGCCGTCCCGATAGGAGGTTTAACGACGCGCCCCGCAAACTTGAATCGCGCCTAACCGATGAATGTGGCATCTCCCATACCGCACAAGAAAGCGCGGATTGAGATCATTCCCTTGATCGACATCATGTTCTTCCTTCTGGCCAGCTTCATGATGGTGAGCCTGAGTCAGGTGCACATGAAGGGCATCAAGGTAAACCTTCCCACCGGTCAGTCCGGTGAGGTTCAGAACAAGCGCGATTACCTCAGCGTGTCAGTGAACAAGGATGGCATCCCGTTCTACGACAAGGAAGAGGTGAATTACGACGTGTTGATACAGAAATTGAGACAGGAATACGCCACCAACCCGGACGCCAAAGTGTTCGTGCGTGGCGACGCTGAGACCGTCCATGGAAACATCATCCGCGTTCTCGATATCTGTCGCGCAGCCGGCTTCTACAAGATCTCGTTTGAAATCAAGAGCGAAGCCGCCAAAGGCGTCCCATCCTCCGGCCACTAACTAGTAATCGTATGGCAAAACCACTTCTCTATAAGCCGCCACCAAAATGGCAGATCTGGGCCGCCATCGGTGGCGCGTTCGCGATCCACGTTCTGGCCGTGGCCGCCGCTTTCAAACACGAAGCGCCGGTCGTGAACCTGGACGACATTCCGTTAGCCACGGTCGAGGCGACCATCCAACAAGTGGAAGATCAGCCTACCCCACCGCCGGAAGACATCCCGATTCCTGATGCTCCGCCGATGCCTGATATCAAGCCGGAGTTCGTTGAAGAACAACCAACGCCTCCGCCCCGGGTTAACCGGCCTACTAAAGCAGCGCCGATCAAAGCTCCCTCTGCTTCCGGGACGATGAACATGTCCAGCGCCAAGGCGTCGGCGATTTCGGCCCCGCGGCCGGCTTATCCTTATGAAGCCCGGGCCAAGAAAATTACCGGCAGCGGCGTTTGTGTGGTCTCGGTGGATGTGGCTAGCGGCAATGTCACCGATGCAACGATGGTGCAAAGCACCGGCAACAATCTGCTGGATCAAAGCACCCTCAATGCGTTTCGGCGATGGAAGTTCAGACCTGGAACCACTGCGCCGAAGGTGAAGATCCCGATCACATTCACGATGGCAGGAGCATCCTATTAGCGGGTTCGCGTTATGAGAGTTGCATCACCCATTCCTCACAAGAAAGCGCGAATCGAGATCATTCCGCTGATCGACATCATGTTCTTCCTGCTCGCCAGCTTTATGATGGTGAGTCTGAGCCAGACCCACATGAAAGGAATCAGGGTCAATCTGCCCGCAAACCAGTCCTTGCAGCCGACACAGCAGAAAGACTTCGTTTCAATCCGGGTGGCGGAAGGGCCAGTTTATTATGTTGAGAATACGGTGATGAATGATGACCAGGAGGTCATGAATCGTCTCGCTCAGCTTCATAATGCCAATCCCGATTTGAAGGTGTCGCTCAGTGCGGAAATGATGGCCAAACACGGCGACGTTATCCGTGTTTTGGATCACATCCGTGCTCTTAAGATCACCAAGGTCGGATATCAGATTCGCGCCGCGCAGTTAGGCGGTTCGCGCGTGGCTCCGCCGCCGGGAGGTGCTGCCCCGCCTCCACCACCTGCTCCGCCCTCGCCTCCGTAAAGCAGTTTAGCGGTTAGGTCTTGAAGCCCCGGGAATTTTCGGGGCTTTTGCTTTTAGCCCCTACCGTCCACCGGGGATCTCGACCGGAGGCGCTCGAAATCGGCGCGATCCTATATCCACGCCAGGTCGAACGCGTTGTCCCTAACGCGTTACTATCCAAAGCGGCGGATCACCGCCGCTGCGCCGCTTTGGCTAACAGGGATGCTTTAATCCCTAATTTCGTCCGTTCCGGTGTGTCTTACCCGTAAAAGACATGAAACCTGTTTTATATCGCCCGGGGTCAAAAGCGCCATTGGCTGCGGCGTTCAGCCTCGCGGCCGCGATTCACGTTTCCGCGCTGGCAGTGGCGGTTTCTCGGGAGCCGGCGATCATCAACCCGTACGAGCCGAACACAATCATTGAAGCTTTCGATCCTCCCGAACCCCAGAATCCCGAGCCGGAGCCGCCGCCAATAATCGAAACACCGATTCCCCAAGTCGAACAGCCTAACGAGTTTCACGAGGTGGCGGAACCATCTCCGCGCCCCTTGCCCAAAGCCCGGCCCATTCGTCCGCCTGGTCTAACTCCGGCAAAACAAAACGCTGCTGCCGGCAACGGAAAGGTGTTTGCCATCAACGCGCCGCGACCGGCCTATCCCTACCAAGCCCGGCGCCATCACATCACCGGCAGCGGAGTCGCGCTTCTTGAGGTGAATCCGGAGAGCGGATCGGTTCTCGCCGCCAGAATCGTTCAAAGCACCGGCAGCAACATGCTCGATAACTCCGCCCTGTCTGCGTTCAAGCGCTGGCGTTTTCGCAACGGTTCGCCGTCGCAAATCAGGATCCCGTTTACGTTCACGATGTACGGGGTGCAGTTTTAGTGTCCTGTCCGGAGATAGAATCTATTTCCGGGCCAAGCCACTGAGGAAGGGCATCGCCCGCGAGAATGCGCGCCCGCGATGGCTCAACTCGTTCTTGATCGACGCCGGTAACTCTCCAAACGTTTGAGCGAAACCATTTGGTATAAACAGCGGATCATAACC
>DATFCK010000038.1:0-16654 GCA_035253185.1 Chthoniobacterales bacterium
CTGTTTACGCGAGCAACGCGAGCTTTGGAGTGCGCAGCGTCCTCGCAGCGCTTTTTAACCAAACGCCGGGGGAAAAGCGGCGCGAGGACACGCCGCACTCCACAGCGCCTGCGGCGCAAAAGCCCTACACCAGCTTTTCGCCGGTGACTCGCTCATAGCTACCCAAATTAGATTTCCCCGCACAAGAATGTGCCTGTTTACGCGAGCAACGCGAGCTTTGGAGCGCAGCGTCCTCGCAGCGCTTTTTAACCAAACGCCGGGGGAAAAGCGGCGCGAGGACACGCCGTTACTCCAAAGCGCCTGCGGCGCAAAAGCCTACGCCAGCTTTTCGCCGGTGACTCGCTCGAACGCTTCGACGTATTTTGCCGACGTCTTTTCGATAATCTCCTGCGGGAGCCGTGGTCCGGGAGGTGTCTTGTCCCAGTCCAGCGTCTCCAGATAATCGCGGACGAATTGTTTGTCGAAACTGGGCGGACTCTGGCCGACGACGTACTGATCTTTAGGCCAAAACCGCGATGAATCGGGTGTCAGACATTCGTCGATAAGCAACAACTCGTCGCCTAACTGTCCGAATTCGAATTTGGTGTCGGCCACGATGATGCCACGCTGGGCAGCGTGATCGCGCCCAGCCGAATAAATTTCCAGACTCAATTTTTTGACCCGCTCAGCCAGGTCTTTGCCCAAAATGCGGGCACATTCAGCCATATCGATATTTTCGTCATGGCCTTGTTCGGCCTTGGTTGAAGGCGTAAAAATCGGTTCCGGAAGCTGCGACGCGAGCTTCAGGCCGGGCGGAAGTTCGATGCCGCACACACTTTGTGATTTCTGATATTCCTTCCAGCCGGAGCCAGCCAGGTAACCCCTAACGACACATTCGACGGCTAACGGCTTCGTTTTCCGGACAATCATCGAACGCCCGGCGAGCTGCTCGCGGTAGGGCTGTAATTCGGATGGATACTTATCGAAATCGGCAGTCACAAAATGGTTACTGATGTTACCAAACTTTCGGAACCAGAAGGCCGAAAGTTGATTTAAGACTGCCCCCTTATTGGGGATCGGGTCAGGCAAAACGACATCGAACGCCGATATTCGATCCGTTACCACAAACAACAGCGTTTCACCGAGGTCGAAAACTTCGCGGACCTTGCCGCTGCGCAGTTTTTTAATTCCGGGGAGCTCGATCGAGGAAAGGGCTGGATGTTCGAGTGAGGTTTGCATGCGGGTTCACCATATCGGCAAGTAGTGGCGGGGCAAGCGCTGGGAATGCTCTCTTCTGTAGCGGCGGTCTACTTGTCGCGCCGTAGCTGCGAAGGCGGATGACCGTCGCACATTTTTGGCAACCGGAGGATTGGTCGCGCCGATGTAGGAAAGATTCCGTCTTAGCTGGAGAATGATGCGACGGTCACAGACCGCCGCTACAGAAGCCATGGCGCTTCGGTGAAGCGCCGCTACCTTCGCTCTGATGGCTGGATTAGTTGTTAAACCGCGCGCGCGCATCCTTCACGGACACGATTGGGTATTCGCCAGCGAAGTGCTGAAGGTTTTCGGCAAACCAGCCGACGGTGATGTGATTTCGATCAAGGACGGTCGCGATCACCCGATCGGCAGCGGGATCTACAATTCAAAATCGCAGATCGTGGCCCGGCGTTTTTCCCGGCGTAAACAGGATCTGGACCTGGATTTTTTCACCCGTCGGATCGCTCAGGCGGTCGAGTATCGGGAACGGCGCCATATCGATCCGAATTTGGGTCGCCTGGTCTGGAGCGAAAGTGACGGGCTGCCGGGAGTAATTCTCGATCGTTACGGCGATTATCTGGTCTTACAAACGCTCACGCTCGGAATGGACCTGCGCAAACCGCTGATCGTGCAAGCCATCAAAGCCGTTCTTCAGAGTGGGGCAAGTTTTCAACTTGCCGATAAGAAAGACGCAAGTTGGAAACTTGCGCCACTTTCAATCGTCGAGCGCAACGACGCTGCGGTGCGTAAGGCCGAAGGTCTCGAACTGAAATCCGGCGTACTCGCAGGCGAACCGCCCACCGGTGCTATCATTATTGAAATTGCGGGTCTGAAATTTGAAGTCGATGTGTTGCACGGTCACAAGACCGGATTCTATCTCGACCAGCGGGATAATTACCGAATTGTTGCCGAGCAGGCGAATGGCCGGCGCGTGCTCGATTGTTTCACAAATCAGGGCGCGTTCGCCCTTTTCTGCGCGCAGGCCGGTGCCATCGAAGTCACTGCGGTCGAAGAAAGCGGCGCGAACATCGAAGGGGCGAAAGCCAATGCGGAAAGGAACCGGCTGAGTGTGAAATGGATTGCCGGTGACGTGTTTCAATTTCTGCGCCGCGAAGTCAAAGCCGGCACGGAGTACGATCTGATCATCCTCGATCCGCCGTCGTTTACCAAAGGGAAGGGCGGATTATCCGATGCGATGCGCGGTTACCGCGAATTACACGTGCGGGCGTTCAAGCTATTATCGAAACACGGACTGTTAGCCACGTTTTCCTGCTCGCATCACGTTAGCGAAGCGGTCTTTACCCAAACAATCAACGATGCGCTGGTCGACGCGCGGCGTTCCGCCAGGAAATTGCGTCGCCTGGAACAAGCGTTGGATCATCCGGTGGTGCCGACGTTACCCGAGACCGAGTATTTTAAGGGGTTTCTACTCGAGATGATGCCGGGAAGGTAAGTCACGCGGAAATGGAGCGACGACGTGTTGAAATTTTGCCGTTTGCACCAATCCGACATGTTCGCTGTCGCGGATTGCTTCGGTCCGCGCCGTGGCGATACATCCACCGATGTCATCCTGAGCGAAGTCGAAGGATCTCCCTACTTGCGTGACGTGTTCCTGAACATGAGAGATCCCTCGACTTCGCTCGGGATGACATGGCTGCGGCAGCGCCTTACAAAATATGTTACGCCGGCGTTCTTCATTCTTTGTCTTCAAATTCTTTCTGTAAAAAATCTGGAAATTCCCGAACGTCTCACTAATGTGCGGAGCGGTGACCCCACTCCTCGTACAACCCGGGGAGCTGTATGCGAACATTTGACATGCCCACACAAATTCGTCCGATCGAACAAATGCTGGAGTTGAATGAAGAGGCGATGTCGCCGGAGCATCTCGATTCCCAGGTGCAGAAAGCGCAGGAGCAACTTCTTCAACTCAAGCGGCAGCAGGAACAGATCGAAAAACAAAAACGCGAGCTGGAAGAGCTCAGCCGGCGTCAGGAAGAGCTGGAGCGCGGCCGAACCGAGATGATGGATAAACTAACGAGATCGTTAGTTGTGCTCGAGCGCGAAGCCTATGACACCCAGAAGAAGCTGGAACAGATTCGCGCCACCCGCGAAAGTTTTGGGCAGCATCTGGAATTGATCGAGGCGATCGATCCGAAGAGTTGGAATCCGATGGATCTGCACAAGGAATTGAGCCGGGCGTTGAGCGCGGTTGATGACGCTCGCACCGAATTCAGCCAGCAACGCAGCCGGTTGCAGGCGGCAGATGAATCGCAGGCCGACGTGTCACTGCCGGAAGTCGCGCCCGATGTTTCCGATATGTTGCAAAACGGCGGCCGGTCATTCGGTCAATGGTTGCAGATTGGCTTTGCCTTCTCCCTGCCGCTGATCGTGTTCGGATTTATTGCGCTGCTGATTTTCTTCTGGATGGCAGCGAAAGCGCCGTAGCATGGCGTAGCTCCGCATGCTTCGTCGTCCCAGCAAATCGAATTCGACGCTCGATCAAACGAAACAGAATCTCGCCCGGCAGGAGTCGGAGTTACGCGAGAAGATGGAAAGGCTCGAGCGCATGATCGCTGATGCGCCTCGCGTCGCTGAGGAATTGAACCGCCAGCATCGCGAAGAATTGCTGATGCGGGCGGGCGAAGAACGGAGCCGATTGGATGTGTCGTTAGCGCTGCACGACAAACGTTACGGAGACGACGGTGTCTCCGGGACCCGACGTCCCTTGCGGAAAGAACGGCGCGACGGCCGGATTGTGTTTCTGCTGCTGGTCATCGCCTTGATGGGCGCGGTCATCTGGTTGATCGCGCATTTGCGCAGTTTTTAAATCCATCGGCGGCGAAAGGTTCGCTATGTGGGGCAGCCAGCTGTGTCTGCGTTTTTCACACCTGGTCCCGGGACAAGATTGTCCAGGCCACATACCCCGGCGCTCGCGATGCCGTGAGTTGTAAACGAACCGCAGTTACATCAGACTTTCACCGTGAGCGCCCTGGAACAAATCGATGTGGGTTATGTCGCCCAGTTGGCCCGGATGAACCTTACCCCCGAGGAAAAGGAACTCTTCCAGCGGCAATTATCTGACGTCCTTCACTATATAGAGAAGCTTCGACAGGTGGACATCAGCCACCTGGAGACCGCGACCCACTCCAGTCCGGTATTCAACGTTTTTCGCCCTGACCAGCCCCGTGACTGCTTCACTGCCGAGGAAGCGTTATCCAACGCTCCGCGAAAGCTAAACGACCTGTTCACGGTTCCTAAGGTTGTCGAATGACGGCCAAAGATTTGCCGGCCTGCAGCATCGCCGAGCTGCAGGGAATATTTCGACGGCGGGAAGCTTCGCCCGGAGAAGTTCTGAATTCCCTGCGAACCCGGATCGAGCAGGTTGATCCCGAAATCGGGGCGTATTTGTCGCTGGATTTCGATGCCGCTGCAAAAGAAGCGGAAAGAGCGGATGTTAACCTTCCGTTAGGGGGAATTCCGATTGCGATCAAAGACGCAATCAACGTTATCGGTCAACCGTGCACCTGCGGCTCCAGGATTTTGCAGGGTTACAGCGCGCCTTATGACGCCACTGTCATTCGGAAATTGCGCGCGGCCGGCGCGATTCCATTTGGTAAAACGAACATGGACGAGTTCGCCATGGGTTCGTCCACCGAGAATTCGAGCATCAAGCTGACCCGAAACCCGTGGGACACATCACGCGTGCCGGGTGGTTCGAGCGGCGGATCTGCGGCCGCAGTTGCTGCGGGTGAAGCGTTTGGCGCTCTTGGCAGCGATACCGGTGGCTCGATCCGCCAGCCGGCGTCGTTAACCGGAGTAGTAGGCCTGAAGCCTACCTATGGGCGGGTGTCGCGGTTTGGCCTAACCGCGTTTGCGTCGTCACTGGATCAAATCGGCCCGCTGACTAAAACCGTGCGCGATAGCGCGATGATTCTGAATGCGATCGCCGGCCCCGATCCGCTGGACACAACCTGCCTGGACGAACCGGTGCCGGATTACACCGGGAATTTGTCTGAAGACTTGAACGGGGTCCGGGTGGGCATCGCCCGCGAATACATGGTTGAAGGCCTCGATCCCCGGGTGAAATCCACGGTCGATGCGGCGGTAAACCATTTACAGTCGTTAGGCGCAGACCTCATCGAAGTATCACTGCCGCATACCGACTACGCCATTGCGGTCTATTACATCATCGCTACCGCTGAAGCGTCCGCCAATCTGGCACGGTTTGATGGTGTCCGTTATGGCTACCGGGCCGAAAATCCAGCCGATATGCTCGACCTTTACGGACGGACGCGCGGCGAAGGCTTCGGGCCGGAAGTGAAACGCCGGATCATTCTGGGCACTTACGTTCTAAGCTCGGGTTATTACGATGCCTATTACCTGCGCGCCCAAAAGGTCCGCGAATTGATCCGACAGGATTTTGCGAAAGCGTTCGAGAAAGTTGATGCCCTGGTCTCGCCTGCTTCGCCGGTGCCGGCCTTCAAGTTAGGCGAACGCACCGCTGATCCGCTTCAAATGTATCTGGCCGATATTTTCACTAACGCCGGAAACCTGGCTGGAATTTGCGGCATCAGTATTCCATGCGGGTTCGCCGATGTTGAGGGCAAGAAGCTTCCGGTCGGATTGCAGCTGCAAGGCAAAGCATTTGACGAAAAGAAGATTTTTCAGATCGCGCACGCCTATGAACACACCACCGACTGGCATAAGGCGAGGCCCGACATGTCAGGCGGGTCAGCGCCGCTGTAGCGGTGCTCTTGAGCGTCGCACTTGTTCAGATTGCGGTCCTCAGACGCCAAGATTCGAGCGACGGTCATAGACCGCCGCTACAGAAATCTGGCAACCCGGCGGTCACAGGTTCGAATCAATCTGTCTCTTACCTCCGTTCCCTCTGTGATCTCCTGTAGAAAAGGGGGTTAAATGGAGCCGACGACGGGATTATCCAAGCTGCGCTTGGCTGTGGCTTATGAGCTCCGCTCTTAACCCTTGCGCGTAACGCGCCCCACCAGTCAAACCCGTGGCGCACGGGTTCGAATCAGTTCACATATGTAGCTCGGTGTTCTCTGTGATCTCCTGTTAAGGATTTAACAGTGGAGCCGACGACGGGAGTTATCCAATGCTGCGCATTGGCTCTGGTTTGTGAGCTTCGCTTTGAACCCTGCGCTCTGCGCCCCACCAGTCGAAACCCGGAGGTCACGGGTTCGAATCAATGTGCCTCTTACCTCCGTTCTCTCTGTGATCTCCTGTTAGAAAATGGGTGTTAAATGGAGCCGACGACGGGATTCGAACCCGTGACCTACGGTTTACGAAACCGTTGCTCTACCAGCTGAGCTACGTCGGCGAATCGGGCGGCAAGTTACATCCGCTGGCTGGTGGAGCAAGGGCCAAGCCCGCCGCGGCCCCTCGGCCGCGAAGCTCCAAATCCCAATTCCAACTACCAAGGGAAGCACCAATACCAAGCCGCAACGCACTTATCCGACGCGAACTTCGATTGGTGGTTGCACATTGATTGGGACTTTGGATTTGGTGATTGGAGATTCGTGCGAGTGGCTTCTGGATTGCTTCGTTACCCTACTTGTGCGCAACAATGTTTAACGGATGAATCGGCTAGAGGAAATACTGGCGGTAAAACGCGCCGAAGTGGAGCGGCTCCAGCCGATCGCCGCGCGCATAATCGATCAGGCTTTTTCGGTCACTGATTTCCGCGGGTTTCGTGCGGCGCTGCAACGATCCGATGATCAGCTGGCGATCATAGCGGAGGTCAAACGCGCCTCGCCATCGGCCGGAACGATCGCAGCCGGTACCGATCCCGGAGAAAAAGCGAAGGACTATCAACAACAGGGCGCGGAGGCGGTATCGGTCCTGACCGATAAAACCTTTTTTCAAGGAGCGATGGCGGATTTGGCCATAGTCCACGATGCAGTCACGATTCCCGTTTTGAGAAAAGATTTCATCATCGACCGGCTTCAAATCGTTCAGGCCGTGGCCGGAGGCGCCGACGCAGTTCTTCTGATCGTGGCGGCTTTGCCGGGCCCGGAGCTGTTAAAGTTAACCTCGGCTGCCGCCGAACTGCATCTTGATACTTTAATCGAGGTCCACACCGAAGAAGAACTTCAGCGGGCCATTGATGTCGGCGCTACCATCATTGGGATCAACAATCGCGACCTAACGACATTCGAAGTGGACCTTTCGGTAACGGAGGAGCTAAGCGAGCTGGTGCCGAACGATGTGGTGCTGGTGAGCGAAAGCGGTTACAAGACCGCCGAGGACGTTAGGCTGGCGCACCAGTGCGGGGTGAACGCGGTTCTGGTGGGCGAAGCATTGATGCGGGGCGATGTAACCATCGATGAATTGCGGGCGGTCTAGGGTGGAGGCGCCGCTTACTTCACACGGTGCTGAAGTGAATGATCCCGGCCCGCCAAGGGCGGGACGAAGCTATTTGTTAACCAGCCCCCGAAATCTTCGGGATTCATAGTGAGGCGCTTCGCGCTTTGAGTTTAGCAACGCGCTAGCAACAACGCGTTCCCCCTGGCCTCAATCATCCCGAAGTTGCGGCAAACGCGTCTTTCAGGCGTTTCCAAAAACTACGCGGTTGAATCGCGCCGGCCCGCGCTACCAGGACCGCACAATTCGCCCGGTTCAGGATTTGCCTGGTCAGATCTCCCATGATGTAGTGACGCAAAACACCTCGTGCCCGGGTCGAGCCGGTTATGACCAGGTCATAATCGCCCGTCCGTATTTCCTGAAAGACCTGATCGATCACAATGCCGTGCCGGATCCGCACTTCGGCTTTAGCCCCCAGCTTTTCCAAAAGGTCCTTCTGTCGACGCAAATTGGTGCCTAACTCCGATTTGGATTCGAGCAAACGCTCGAGATCTTCCTCGAGCTGGACCAGATCAGCATACATCGCCGGCGGTTCGGCCATGACATGCAACAATGTGACCGAAGCCCCCACCGCCACCGCGATTTTGCCAGTTAACTTCAGTGCTTCATCAATATAGGCGCCGCCGCCGCTGCATACCAGGAATCGCGTCAGTGTTTCGCATTCGCCGATCGCCACCAGCACCGGTGGAACGATCGCTTTGATGACTTCATAGGTTTTCTCGGAGCGCCAATAAAGCCCGCTACTTCCCTTGTGTTGAGCGCCGATGACCACCAGATCGTAGTCGTTACCCGAGGTTTCATTGAAAATTTCATGAATCGGTTCGCCGGCGCGAATCACAATCTTCGGTTCGATCGATTCGTGGCGTAGTTGATGCGCTTCGGCTTCCAGCGCCTGTCGCAACGGCGTTTCATCGCGCGGCTGTTCAACGATTCCCAGTAAAACCGTCTCTGCGCCGCAACTACGACTGATGATTCCACCAAGCCGGGTAGCAGTCACCGAAGCGGGCATGCCGTCGCTGCAAATGAGAATTCGCATGATCTAGTGTTGTATAGCAGGTATGGCTTGCCCATCGTCGCCAGGCGTTTGGGCGAATTTCAAGAAGGGAGCGAAGGGGAGGTATCCTTTGCCATACTGGCCAAGCGAGCGACGCGGAAATTCGGTCAAAGAATTGCGGCCCGGAGGGTTGAGTTCAAAATGGCCCGGCGCGCACGTTGTTCCTCGGTCACCGGTCGTTAACGACATCCTTTCTCGTCGCGCCTTGGCGGCGGGCCATTTTGAACTCAACGATGGGCAAGTCATACCTGTTATACAACACTCACAACCGTTGTCCGGTAAACAGGGTGTAGATGACGATGGCCGCACCGATCAGCGGCAGGGGAACAAAGAAGAGCCGGATCTTCGGCCCGGCAAAATATTGGGTCAAGATCGCGCCAATCTGCGCGCCGATCGCGGCGCCGGTATGCATGACCAGCGCAATCAAAATATCGACGTTACCTTTGATCGCGTGAGTGAACGTGCCGTAACTGGCCGAAATAATGATCTCGAATAAATCAGTCCCCACTGCCAGATGGGTCGGAATTCCAAGCAGATAAACCATCGAGGGCATCCGGATGTAACCGGCTCCTCCGCCAAGAAACCCGCTGAAGAATCCGCCTACGAGTGACACGATCAGAATGATCCACAACGAAATCGATTTAACCCCGGAAGCAGGCAACGATACCATGGGCCAGATTTTCAAATTCTGGATTTTTCTCGTTACCGGCCGAAAGGCCGATGCATCGCTCCGACTGGCGGTGCTCAATTTCCTTCCGCGATTGCGCTGCAGAGTTTTGCGAGCTTCCCACACCATGAACGTTGAGATGCCAAGGTACACTGTGATCGATACCAGACTGACGACGAGATCGACGTGCCCTATGCGTTTCAAAAACTGAATCAGCTGGGCACCAACTTCCGCCCCCCCGATCGTGCCAATGGCCATTAGCAAACCGAGTTTCAGATCGACGTTGCCGAGCGCTCGATGACGGCGCGCGGCCACGATCGATTTGCCCACGATGTGGGCCAGGTCGGTTCCCACCGCGAAATTCCAATGCAACCCGACCGCTCGAAGGGCCGGACCGGCTATGAAACTTCCGCCGACCCCGAAGAATCCGCCCAGTACGCCGATCACGAAACCGATCACGGACAAATACAACGGGCTGATGTGAGCGTCGGAAATCGGGAAAAACATCAGGTTTTCACTGTGTGATCACTCGGAGCGCCCCCGGATAAGGCGGAGAAGAAAAGTGGTTACAGCCTCCAGGAAGACCGCCTGGCCAATGATCAGCAGAATCGCCGTCAGCGCGTAGATAAACCGATGGCGAACGGCGAGGTCATGGAGCGCACCTCCCAGGAGATGTAAAACCAGAAAAAAATAGCCGACGACCAGAGCTGCGTAGACTACGAGCTCGATCACGAAGGCTTTAAGTGTGCCGGTGGCCCCTTTTTTCATCCCTGGATGGCTCTACGCATCTCAATCGGGTTTGGCATGGTATGTGGTTGGTTACGATAATTGCGAGGGCGAATTCCGTTGCGCCTGTGGTAATTTTTATTAACGTTCGAATTCCGTTATTGACCAAGAATTATGGCCGACGCCGCAAACAAATACGCTGAGAACGTTGAGGGAAAATACTACGTAGACGATCAGTGTATCGACTGCGACCTGTGCCGCGAGACCGCCCCGGCCAACTTCAAACGGAACGATGATGGCGGCCATTCTTATGTTTATAAGCAGCCGGAATCGCCCGAAGAGGAAACCGTGTGCAAGGAGGCGATGGAAGGTTGTCCAGTGGAGGCGATCGGCAACGACGGCGGCTAGCTCCGATTATGGTTTTTAAGGGTTAACGACCCCAAGCTTGGCACGCGCTAGGCTCACCCCCCGGAAATCATAAGCAATCTTCCACACCATCAGATTCCGGTTGCACTTACCATTGCCGGCTCGGATAGCAGCGCGGGCGCGGGTATTCAGGCGGACCTCAAGACATTTTCCGCCCTCGGGGTTTATGGACTAACCGCAGTAACCTGTGTCGTAGCCGAGACACCAGGTAAAGTTGCGCGGATCGAAGCAGTTCCGGCCAAAACCGTGCGCAAACAAATCGAGCTGCTGTGCGAGAGCTTCCCAGTCGCTGCTATTAAGACCGGACTACTCTACTCGGCGGAGGTAGTAACCACGGTGGCGCGATCGATGGTGGAACTGTCGGACCGCATTGAGATGCGAATCTCGCTCGTAGTCGATCCGGTAATGGTCGCCACCAGCGGCGCGACCCTATTGCGGGCCGATGCCATCAAATTGTACGAGAACGAATTGTTTCCGCTGGCTTCACTGATTACGCCGAACCTTCATGAAGCCGGAAAACTTATTCGCCGAACCATCAACGACTTCGCCGGAATGCGGAAAGCAGGTAAGGATCTGGAAAAAAAATATGGCGTTCCGGTGTTACTGAAAGGCGGTCACTTGAACAGCGAACACGCCATCGACCTGTTATTCTTCGAAGATAACGTCATCGATTTTCAGGAACCTTTCGTGCGCGACGTATCCACCCACGGTACCGGTTGCACGTATTCCGCCGCGATTGCAGCCGGACTTGCGGTTGGCCTGCGACTGGAGGACGCGATTGCGCGCGCCAAAAAATTTGTGACCAGCTCGATTTCCGAACGGTTCCGATGGCAGTCAAAAACCGGCGAACATCTCGACGCCTTGAACCATTTCGCCCAGGGCGACGGAGCGTAGGCCGATTCTCATCCTGTTCTTTTTCCTGTTTGTCATCATATTCTGTGGTGAATTCGTTAGGCAGCGGACAGGAATAAGAATACGAATACAAACAAGAGCAAAACTAAACCCGGTCCCTTCTCCCACAACCTCTTTTTCATCGCATCCGCCGCCGCCGCCGTTTCCGCCTGTTTCTTACTGCGGCCGCCGCCTTCGCCTAACGTCATTTTCTCCCAGACACATTTTACCACAAATGTTTTGTCGTGTTCGGGGCCGCTCTCGGAAATTAGCTCATAGGACGGGCTGCGCGGCGAAATGCTCTGCAGTAACTCCTGGAGGTGGCCTTTCGGATTGATGTCGATAGGTGTTTCAGTCACGTCCTCCAGATCCGGCCTGGATTGCGCCAGAATGAACTTTCGCGTCGTCTCCAAATCGCTGTCCAGATAGACCGCCCCGATCAATGCCTCATAAGCGTCGGCCAGAGTCGACGCGCGCCTCCTTCCGCCGCTCGCTTCTTCACCCCGCCCGATCGTTAGGTACTGGCCAAGGTCAAGCGCTTCCGCGCGGATGCGAAGCGTTTCGCGTGACACCAAGCGCGAACGCAGCTTGGTCAGCTGGCCTTCGGCTTCCGCGCTGAAGTGATGATACAAATATTCGGTGATCACCAATTGGAGAATGGCGTCACCAAGGAATTCCAGACGCTGATTGTTAAAATGATGTCGCTGGGTTTCATGGCCTACGCTGGGGTGCGTGAGCGCTTCTGCCATCAGCAGAGGATTCCGAAATTTGTAGCCGATTTTTTCTTCCAGCGGACTCAATTTATTAACGTTTCCGATAAATTTCGAGCGACGTGATTAGATCGAGCCCGCGCTGGAGCACCGGGTCGACCAGCGCGTTTGTCTGCGCGCGGCTGCGCCGTTGTTCCGCTGTCTCCAACTCGGGGTTGGTGCCGGCGATCAGCGCCGCTTCGTTCATGTGCGGCCGTTCAATCTCACGCGTAAACGGCGCCATTCCTTTCGCGGCGCTCAATCGAAAGATTTGCCGCTTTTCCATCGGCGACATTTCAACCGACAAATCGGGGACAATCCCTTCCGGATACAATCGTCGGCCATCCGCGCCCACGCATAACGAGGTCGCGATGCGCAAGATTTTTCCGCTCGGAAGCGGCAGGTCCGAATATTCCACGCCACTGCCGCTGGTTGGTTCGCCGATGGTCAGGGCCTTATCATGGGTGCGTAATGCTACCGCGAGCGCTTCGGCCGGCCCTGCCGCATCGCCATCCACCAGCACAACCACCAAACCGTTGTAGGCGGGATCGCGATCAACCACAAAAGTCTGTTCCTGCTTGTCCTGTTTACGTAACGAAAACACGGTTTTCCCTTTCGGTACCAGGCGTTTGGCGAATTCAGCGGCGCTACCGAACTCACCCGAATCGCTGGCCCTTAGATCCACGATCAGCGCGTTCACCTTCTTGGCGGCGAAATCGGCCAAACGTTTGTCCAGCGTCTGCACGTTGGCCGAGGTGAATGCACCGGCGCGGACATAGCCGATGTGGCCCTCCAGCACGTCGGAAAAAAGCGGGGCGCCTGCGTCCGCAAGCGGCGTTGCCTTTCCCGGCAGCAGCACCAGGCCTTTGCTCAACCTAACCAGCAGTCCCTGAAGAGTGGCGCGATTCAGTTCGACGTCGTTAACCGCGTCGCCATTGGTAAAGTTTTTCTTCACCGACGCCAATGCAGCTTGAACGTCCTCCGGCGTTAACGAGTTCACGAGCTGCTCGCGGGTGGGAGAAGCTGATGGCGTGGGAGTCGGCGAAGGCGAACTCGGCTTCGGTGGGCTAGATGTCCTCTGGGATGGGGGCGAAGTCGGCGGCGGCGACTGGGCCGCAGCGACGGCGAAGGCTATCCCCATCACCGAAATCGAGACTGTGAAAATACGAAACATATCGGTCAAGACGTTAGGCCGGGTCCTTGGTCAGAGCAATGTCTCGTCGATAATAACAACCCTCAAACTCGATACAGGAGACTGCTTTGTAAGCCTGGGCCCGGGCCGCGCTGAGCGACTCCCCCAGCGCCGTAACCGCCAGCACGCGTCCGCCCGAAGTAGCGATCACGTTTCCGGTTTGCCGGGTTCCGGCATGAAACACTCGAACATCATTCAGGGCCGCTGCCTCAGTTAGGCCGGTTATCGGCTTACCGGTTTCATATTTGTCCGGGTATCCTCCGGACGCCAGCACCACCGTTACCGCGGGGCGCGGATCCCAGTTAATTTCCAAATCCTTGACCTGTCCGTCGATGGTCGCTTCCAGCAACGGCAGCAAATCCGATTTCATACGCGGCAGGATGGCCTGCGTTTCGGGATCGCCAAAACGACAATTGAATTCGAGCACGCGCGCGCCTTCGGCGGTCACCATCAATCCGGGGAACAAAAGGCCGCGGAATTCAACATGCTGTTCTTTCAGCCCCTTCAGTAAGGGCTGCATGACCTCCCGATCGAACTGCTGCTCGAGCGTGCCGTTCCAGTTGCCGGCTGGACTAACTGCTCCCATTCCGCCGGTATTTGGTCCCTGGTCGCCGTCGAACGCGCGTTTGTGATCACGGGCCGTAGCCAGCAGCCGGTAGTTAGAACCATCCACCAGGGCATGCAGCGAGCATTCAGTTCCGCGCAGAAATTGCTCGACCACAACCCGCCGGCCGGCCTCTCCAAATCGGGCACGGTTCATCATCGCATCGATCGTGGATTTGGCCGTGGCGCGGTCTGAAGCGATGACCACACCTTTGCCTAACGCCAGGCCGTCGGCTTTGATGACCAGCGGATAACTGGCATTTTCACAGTGACGCAAGGCTTCTTCGCTGTAAGAAAATACTTCGGCAGAAGCGGTTGGGATGCCGGCGTTTCGCATCAACGTTTTCGCGAAAATCTTCGATGACTCAATTCGTGCCGCCGATTTGGTCGGTCCAAAAATGCGCAAACCCTGACCTTGGAAGAGATCGGCAATGCCGCCGGCCAGGGGATCATCGGGCCCCACCACGGTGAGACCGATCCGGTTTTGCTTGGCAAAGCGGGCCAACCCGGCAAGGTCGCCGACCGGTATCGCGACATTCTCACCTAACGAAGCGGTGCCGGCATTTCCCGGGGCGCAGAAAATTTGTTCCACCCCAGGCGATTGCTTGAGCTTCCAGGCCAGTGCGTGCTCGCGGCCGCCGCTGCCAACGACAAGTATTCTCATGAACCCTTTGTGGCGCCCGCACCGCGAGTGAAGACCATGCATCTTGGCCTTCACTCTCTACGCCGGCGCGCTCCGTAGGGTGCGTTATACCTGTCGAGTTGGCAAGGACGGTGAATGATTGGCCGTGTTCCCAGGCAGGCCAGCCGGGTTTGCCCCAACGCATCCACGCGGTTAGAGAGTCCTGATTTTCCATGCAACAAGCCGAGATCATTGTTTTTCTGTTTACCCTGGTGGCAGCGCTGGTGCTGGTCGCGCGGCGGATTGCGGTGCCGTATCCGGTTTTGCTGGTTTTAGCCGGCCTGACTTTGAGCCTGATTCCGCGCCTGCCGGAGATGCGACTTCAGCCCGACATCGTCTTTTATTTTTTCCTGCCGGCGTTGATTTATCCCGCGGCCTTGTTTACGTCGTGGCGCGATTTTCGGCGCAATCTGCGCCCCATCCTTCTGCTCGCGATAGGGCTGGTTTTGTTCACCACCGTCGTGATCGCATGGGTAACCCACTGGTTGTTGCCGGATCTACCGTGGGCGGCCGCGTTTGCGCTCGGTGCCATCGTGTCTCCTCCCGATGCAGTCGCCGCGACCAGTGTAATTCGCCGGCTTGGTGTGCCGCATCGATTAGAAGTAACTCTTGAGGGCGAAAGCCTGGTTAACGACGCCACCGCGCTGGTCGCGCTGCAGTTCGCGGTTGCGGCTCTGGTCAGCGGCAGTTTTTCCATTGAAGCGGCGGCTGGTCGTTTCGTGCTTGCCGGCGCCGGCGGTGTCGCATTCGGACTCGTCGTCGGTTTGCTGATGCGCTGGGTGCAGCGTCATCTCGACGATCCTCCGGTGCAGATCACGTTTTCGCTGCTCACACCATTCCTGGCTTATCTGCCGGCCGAATATTTCCACCTCTCCGGTGTTCTGGCCACGGTCACGGCCGGCATTTATCTCGGCTGGCATTCGCCGCTAATCATCAGCGCCCGGACACGTCTCCAGGCATCGGCATTTTGGGAGATGATTTCGTTCCTTTTAAATGGATTCGTGTTCATCACCATTGGCCTGCAGTTGCGTGGTATCCTGCGTGAAATCCGCGGCGACTCGTTAACCACCGCGTTTGTGAATGCGTTGTTGATCAGCGCGGCGGTGGTAATCGTGCGGATTGGCTGGGTGTTTTCCGCGACCTATGTCCCGCGATTCCTGTTCAAGACCGTGCGTCGCCGTAATCCGTATCCGGGCTGGCGCAACGTCGCTATTCTGGCGTGGGCCGGCATGCGCGGCGTGATCTCGCTGGCCGCGGCGTTCGCATTGCCATTTACTTTGCCCGACGGGCGCCCGTTCCCAGGGCGCAATTATATCTTATTTTTTACTTTTTGCGTTATCCTAACGACCCTCGTTTTCCAGGGTCTGACTTTGCCGCTCATTATTCGAAAACTGCGGATCGCGCGGGATCGAACCACCGATGACGAGGAAAGGTCCGCCCGGTTCGAAGCCAACAAGGCTGCGCTCCAGGCGCTTGACCAATTTGCCCGCGAAAAGAAGTTCCCCGGCGACGCGGTGGATCGACTGCGCGCGGAGTATGCAGATCGGCTTGAGCAGATCCAACTTTGCTCCGAGAATCCGGATGACTGCACCGGACAAGTAGCCACCTTGCAGTATCAGCGATTGCAGCAGGAAGCGCTGCGGATCGAGCGGCAGACAATCATCGAACTGCGCAACCGGCACGTCATTAATGACGACGCACTTCGTCGCATCCAGCGTGATCTTGACCTGGCCGAAGCTCGCCTGACCGGTTAGGCCAACGAGGGGCACTTCGGGCGCTTCGGCAGTCTGGTCTCCAGTCCATCTCGTCCCGAGCCGACAACAAATAGAATGTCCATATGGACATTTTATTTGTCGTCCGGAAACCACCTAATTGGGGCGATGCTGATCGCGTTTAGCGCGCGTCCCGGGGCAGGGTTTTACAGGTGGTAACGCCTCGGCCAATCCACCGCCGGGCCGCCCAGTTCTCGGGCGCAGGCGTAAAGTTCTTGTTTGAAAAAATTCGCCAGGTGATTCCGGGCGGACTCGGTCAGGGTGAGCTTTTCTTT
>DATFCK010000039.1:0-5579 GCA_035253185.1 Chthoniobacterales bacterium
TAAGCATGGGTCTCGGGCAAATTTTCGCAATTCGTCCCTTCCCGCTCGTAAAGATAGGGAACAGCGTCGAGCCGCAATCCGTCGACGCCCATGTCCAGCCAGAAATCGCACACCTTTTCCACCGCGTCATGGACGGCGGGATTATCGAAGTTCAAATCCGGCTGATGGGAATAAAACCGGTGCCAATAATAGGCTTTCGCCACCGGATCCCACGCCCAGTTAGAAGTTTCAAAATCCTTAAAGATGATCCGAGCCTCGTTGTACTTTTCCGGGGTATCGCTCCAGACATAAAACTCGCGCTCCGGCGATCCGGGAGCGGCCCGCCGGCTTTTCTGGAACCACACGTTTTGATCGGAGGTATGATTGATTACCAGCTCGGTAATGACCCGCAGGCCGCGCTCATGAGCCGCATCCAGAAAGGCGCGGAAATCCTCAAGCGCGCCGTAACGGGGATTAACATCGAAGTAGTCAGCGCTGTCGTAGCCATCGTCACGCAACGGCGATGGATAAAACGGCAGCAACCAAACCGCGGTGACCCCGAGCTCCTGCAGGTAGTCTAGTTTCGACATCAGGCCCCGGAAATCGCCCATGCCATCATCTTCGCTGTCGTAAAACGTCTTTACGTGCAGCTGATAAATTACGGCGTCTTTATACCAAAGGGCGGCGCTGTCGTTATCGGTCGACTTCACAGACGAGGTAACCTTTGACGCACAAATCTACCGGTTGCAATTGAAGGCTGCGCATCGCCGGCGATTAACTGGCTCGGGCGCCGCGTTACCCCGCAACAGAAAGTATGGTGCGCGCTTCGATTAGCGATGCGGTTGGAGCTCCACCAGAAGGATCTGAGCCATGCTTACGCTGTCTGATTTGCGAAAATTTTTGAAGTGATTCAGGAGAGTCGAAATCAAATCGCGGTCGCTCCCAACGGAATTGTCAGGCTCATCGAGCTGATCGTTCAACGCGATCTCCAAATGATTGAGGTCGTGCCCGGGGGTCAGGGCCAGAAGGTACCGGGCCGGAGCGACCTCGACCAAGCGCAGGAAAGGAACTTTGGATAGAGCCTCACTGGGGCCAACCAATACCAACCCGGTGTTCTCCGCGATCTCCACGATCTGAACGCTGGGTTGCGGTTGAGAAGAAGCAGCGCGAGCGAGTTTCACGATCGCGCGGCCGCGATCTGCGTCGATGTGCTCGAGCTGACGAAGGGTGGTGTTGGGAAGCGTTACGGTTATTGGCTGGCTGGGCTCAGCATATTTGCGCGGGCGCCCGCCGCTGCGGCGATCCCGCTGCTGCGGGGGCTGTCCGCTCGGCCGGCCAGTCATGGCAGCAGAGTCTCAACAACCACAGGCGGTTGTCGATCACAAACGATGCCGGGAGCAGCGTCTTGGGCCCCGCCCGACAACCCCAGCGTTCGTTTTCGTTTTTGCAATATAGTTCCGCTCACCGGTATCAGGATCAGTTGGATATGGACAACACTCGCACCATCTCGGCCGCCACCACCTGCGATCCGGCGGCGTTCAAGTGACAATCATAGATACTATTGAAAAGGAGTTTTTGCGTCGTCTGGGTATCACGCACCAAAGCCGGGGTCAGGTCTACGAAACGCACTCCATGCCCTGAGGCGAGCTCGGCAATGACGTTAGGAAGATCGGTAGGCCTCCACTGTTTCTCCTCCTCCGGCGCGTCATCAACGAACCGGACCATCCCGGAAACGACCCTTTCCTTGCACGGCATGAATGCGCTCCAAATTTCGATTCCGTGCTGTTGAGCGAAGTTTTGATATTGTTGAAAAAAATATTCCAGCTGTTGCATCCCCTCACTTCCGATTTGTTCGCGTGATGGCGGAGTATCCCGAAGGGTAATTGGAACTTCGCCGTCCTTGGACTTGAAGTAACCAGTTATCCATCCTTGCGGTGGCTGGCCCACCAGAAGATCCCTCACTCGTTGTTTCACGTTCAGCTTCGATCGTCTACTTACGGTGTGGTAAATTGTTCGAAGCAGCGACGTTTCCCTCGAAAATTCACGATACGGGCGCAGTCCGGTCTTCTGATATTTCATCAGATCGTTATACTCCCGGTTGAGATCGACCAGGTCGTTGCCCTCGTAGAACACGATCATCGCCCGTTTAGTAGAAGGCGCCAGCCCGTAATCTCTCAGAAAACTCAATTGGTTAAGCGGACCGGTGTTGCTGGTGCCGCGGTTCAGCACTCGCATGTTCATCGACCGCGACATGATGGTAGTGAACAGTTCATTGTAGGGCAGCGTGCCCATTTCGGTCATCGAATCGCCCGCGACCACGATGTCCCAATCGGTGAAACCATCCTCATTTCGGAATCCGAGGTTGTCATACCGCGACGTCATCTGCGGCTCTGACTGATACACGTTAGGCGATACCGTCAGGATGGAACAGATTTCCTTCAAAGGCCGTCCGGTCCACACTTCCGGCCCGCTGCGCCGGAAGTACACTTCGCCGGTCGGAACAACTGGCCAGCGGTAGAAAAGCGGCAGGCGCCGGAACGCCCTTTCTTCGCCGACAAAGTCAAACCGGACGAGCCTGCATACGGTTTCAAGCGCGCCCAGCAAAAAGAGACCGGTTAGGATCGAAAGGCAGAGCCCTTGCGACAAAGTTCGATAAGCAGGTCGAGCAGGCAGGAGCCCGATCAGCATCAGCACCAAACCCGCAGCCACGAATCCGATTTGCACAGCGCTCCCCTGCAACGCGCGCGTTTGGGTCAGGGCAAAGGCGCCGGCTACGGCAAGGAGCGAGCCGCCCGCGATTAGGTGAAGAATGAGGTAAATCTTTCTCGAAGCGGTCACACAAAAAAGCGCGATCACCAAAACACAACTCCCCGGCTGGGTTGAACAGCACGGGAGTGGGGATAGGATCTGCGTTTAGAACAGAGTGTAGATAAACGGCGCTGCGGCAGTTGATCCGAGAATGATCAGCAAACCAAAGAGCAACATGATCACCACCAAAGGGGCGAGCCAGTATTTCTTATTCGCTTTCATCAACCCAATAAATTCGCCCACTAACGTGGATTCCTTCTCCGCGCCAGCAGCTTCAAAAGCCGATTTTTCGTTGGTATTCATAACGATATTCCGGTGGTCAAAATTGGCGATAATACCGGCGTAAATCAGTCACCGGCGTCACATCTTTCCAATAAGTATCTTGGTCTCGGGAAAATCCTTTCCGGAACGATAATGAGCGGGTGGCGCGTAAACACAAGCCTATTGGAGTCAGCAGCAAATAGTAAAACGCAGAAAACAGCAGGTTGGCGACGACGATTCCGATGGAACAGGCGAGAGCGTACCACACCACGTATAACGGCCTGGCAATCTGAGGGATAAGCCAAAGCAGGATTCCGATGGCGAGACCGATACCGCCCAGCCAGAGCGCGAACCGGTTCCAGGAATGCCCGCGAACCAGCCAAATGGCGGTCAGAATCGCCGCCACTATTGGAAAACCGACGATCAGGCTGGTTGCGAATTTGCGTCGCTCCGCCAGATCAGGGTTCCAATTAACGTCGGCAAAGGGGTTTATCATTTTCTGTTAATCCAGGGAGAAGCTGCCGATGTACTTTTCGCGCTCAGCCGCGCTCTGCTTCGGCTGCTCTGCTTTGTACAAGACAAAGTGCTCCATAACCAGAACATCCATGTCGGAAGCGAGGAAACAGCGGTAAGCGTCTTGCGGAGTGCAGACAATGGGTTCGCCGCGAATGTTAAAACTGGTGTTGATGATAACGCCGCAACCGGTTCGGCGCTTGAACTCGCGGATCAGGCGATAGTACCGGCCGTTTCGCTTTTCGTCGACCGATTGAATCCGGGCCGACATATCCACATGAGTAATCGCGGGTATAACCGATCGCTTGACGTTGACCCGCTTGCGCAGGTCCGGGTCCCGCATGAGCCGGCGTTGTTCGTCCGTTAACGAGCAGCGTTTGTCTTCGCGAACCGGCGCTACCAGCAACATGTAGGGCGATTCCCGGTCCAGCTCGAAATACTCGCCCACGTCTTCCGCCAAAACACTTGGCGCGAATGGCCGAAAACTCTCGCGAAACTTGATTCGCAGATTCATTTGCGACTGCATTTGTTCACTCCGCGAATCCCCAATAATACTGCGGGCGCCAAGAGCACGCGGCCCGAATTCCATCCGGTCCTGAAACCAACCGACTACTTTCTGATCAATCATCGCGTCCACCGTCTTGCTCAAAAGATCCGCTTCGGTGGGACAGAAATGGTAGGGAACATTCTTGGCGTCAAGAAAGGCGCGGATTTCCTCGTCCGAAAACTTCGGGCCTAACAACGATCCTCGAAGCATCAAATCCGAACCCTGCGGCTTCCGCTCGTTTTCCAGCAACTGATAATGGACGAACAACGCGGCACCGAGCGCCCCGCCCGCATCTCCCGCAGGTGGCGGTATCCACACGTCGTCAAAAATTTTCTCGCGCAACAACACGCCGTTAGCCACGCAATTCAGGGCCACGCCGCCGGCCAGGCAAAGATACCTGGCCCCGGTGAGTTGCTTCGCGGTCCGCGCCATCCGCAGCACCGCTTCTTCGGTGACTTTCTGGACAGAGGCGGCCAGATCCATTTCGCGCTGCGTAATCTGCATTTCGGGCGTGCGGGGCGGCCCGCCAAACAAACTGGAGAAGGCGCCGTTAGTCATGGTGAGACCCTGACAGTAATTGAAGTAGCGCATGTCCATCGCCAGCGAACCGTCCGGTTTGAGATCGACGATCTTGTCCAGAATGACGTCGACGTATTTCGGTTCGCCGTAGGGAGCGAGTCCCATCAGCTTGTACTCGCCCGAATTGACCTTAAAGCCGGTGAAGTAGGTAAACGCGCTGTACAGCAGTCCCAATGAATGGGGAAAGCTCAGCGACTTAAGAATCTCTATGCGATTGCCTTTGCCGTGGCCAATACTGGCCGTGTCCCACTCGCCGACCCCGTCCATGGTCAGAATTGCGGCCTCATCAAAGGGAGAAGGAAAAAAGGCCGACGCCATGTGCGATTCGTGGTGGCCGGTAAAAGTGATCCGTTTCTGAAAGCGATGGTCCAGCGCTTTCCGAATCTCTCTTGGCAGATGCAATTTGGTTTTCAGCCATAACGGCATTGCCATCAAAAACGACTTCAACCCCATGGGGGCAAAGGCCAGATAAGTTTCGATCAACCGCTCGAACTTGAGCAGCGGCTTGTCATAGAAAACGACATAATCCAACCCCTCAGCCTGAATTTGAGCTTCACCCAGGCAGTAATCGATGGCGTGCTTGGGGAAATTATGATCGTGCTTTTTCCGGGTAAACCGTTCTTCCTGAGCGGCGGCCACGAGATTACCGTCTACGACCAGCGCCGCGGCACTGTCATGATAGTAGGCTGAAATTCCAAGAATTTTGGCCATTGTAGGATTACTGCTCGTTCTAGGAGATCAGATATCCGGGGGCAACCCCAAAATCGGGGCCCCCAGCCGGCCCGCAGTCGGTTCGTTTTGTGGGGCCAAACCTTACGCCAACCGCGAAACAAAAATGGTTTAAATTGGAAGGGGAAACCACGCTGCCCGATACCTTATGGGTGGGGGCGCC
>DATFCK010000040.1:0-3594 GCA_035253185.1 Chthoniobacterales bacterium
CATCCCGAGCGAAGCCGAGGGACCTCACATACTCGCGTGACGTTACCCGCGTTTCGAAAAATGGACCAAATATCCACAGCCTGTTATAGCTGCGACAGCTTCTCTTCGAATTGAATCATTCGCGATGGTTCGGCAGCTGCCGCAGCGAACCGCGTTTACCAACTAATGGGACGAGACCAGCTCGTCCCTCCGCCCCAACCTCCCAAAAATTTTTTGCGCGTCTTTCTCGATCTTGGGTAAAATCCCCAGATGCTTCAGGCGGCGGCGCGCAAAGGTAAAAAAGTCCGAACCGGACGGGCCGAAAAGCCGAAGATTCACGAACGTTACGTGGAAGCGTTTCGCTGGATGCTTCTGGCGCGCGTTCTCGAAGACAAACTCGCCAGCTTGTATCGCGGCGGCATGATTGTGGGCGGCGTTTATTTGGGCCGCGGCCAGGAAGCGGTGAGCGCCGCCTGTGGAATGTTCCTGGAGAAAGAAAAGGGCGACGTTTTTGGTCCCCTGATTCGCGATCAGGCCGGCCGCTCTGCCTTCGGCGAGCCGTTACTCGACGTGGTCCGCACCTATCTCGGATCGGTTAAGGGACCGATGCGCGGTCGGGACGGCAATATCCATCGCGGCCGGCCGGGCGAAAACCAGTTGGCAATGATCAGTCATCTTGGCGCCATGATCCCGGTAATGGTGGGCAAACTTCTGGCCAAGCGAATGAAAGGCGAAAAAGATTTTGTTGGCCTAACCACGCTTGGCGAGGGCGGAATGCAAACCGGCGCAACCCACGAAGGCTTGAACATTGCCGCAGTCGAACAAGTGCCGCTGGTGGTGGTCGTGACCAACAACCATTGGGCTTATTCTACGCCTAACGAACGGGAATTCGCCTGTGCCAACCTGGTCGATCGCGCGATCGGCTACGGCTATGAAGGACACACTATTGACGGCACCGATCTCAACCAATGCCTCGAGGTGATCGAGACCGCGGTGAAGCGGGCCCGCGCGGGACGCCCGCCGCAGATGGTCGTGGCCGAAGTCTTACGGTTGGCCGGTCACGGCGAGCACGACGACGCCAGTTATGTTCCGCAGGAAATGAAAGGTCAACCGTTCGCCCAGGATCCGGTTGCGCGAACCGAAAAATTTATTCTCGAGAACGGCCTGCTCGATCAGGACGCGCTCCAGAAAATGCGCGCCGAAATTGCCAAACAGATCGACGACGCAGTGGCCACCGCCCAGCAGGAAGAAACGCCGCACGCCACCGAGCAAGAGTGGGCGGCGTTGTCCACCCGCGAGTTAACTGACCGTCCCGAAGTGGCGTGAAATTCGAAATCCGAATCTCGAAGCTCGAAACAAATTCCAATGATTAAAATACAAAATGCAAAACAGATCGCGCCGATTTCGGTCGTTCAAATTCGAGCGTTGACGGTTGTTTTGCATTTCCGATTCAACGATTCAACGGTTTAACGATTCAACGCCGGCGAAGCCATGAGCGTCACGTATTTAGAAGCGATCCGGGAAGCGCAAACGAAGCTGTTGCGCGATGATCCGCGCGTCTTCATTTACGGTCAGGATATCGCGGGAAAGTTCGGGGGCGCATTCAAGGCGACCAAAGGGTTGGCTGAACAATTTCCCGGGCGGGTGCTAAACACGCCGATCAGTGAAGACGCGATGGTCGGAACCGCGATTGGCGCAGCGCTGGAAGGGATGCGGCCCATTGTGGAGATGCAATTCGCGGATTTCTCCAGCATCGCGCTCAATCAGATTCTGAACAACGCCGGGACCCACTACTACCGCACCAACGTGCCGGTTCCGATTACGGTTAGACTGCCGTCCGGTGGAACCAAGGGTAGCGGCCCATTCCACAGCCAGAGCATGGAGGGACTTTATTCGCATTACCCTGGAGTGATCGTCGTTACTCCGGCAACGGTGGAAGACGCCTACACCATGTTGATCGACGCGGTGGCGATCGATGATCCGGTGGTCTACTGCGAGCACAAATATCTTTATTATCATCTCAAAGCCGAGGCGTTACCGAAGCACAAACTGCCGATTGGTCAGGCGCGAATCGTTAGGCCAGGCCGGGATCTAACCATCGTCACCTACAGCGCCATGGTCTACGAAGCCCTGGCCGTAGCCAACCAGTTAGGCAAAGACGGATTTGAAGTGGAAGTTCTCGATCTTCGCACCATTAAACCGCTCGACACTGCGACCGTGCTCGCGTCGGTCGCCCGGACTGGCAAATTATTGTGCGTTGGTGAGGCGTTTCCCTGGGGAGGCGTCACCGCGGAAGTGATTGCCCGCGTCGTTACCGAAGGATTTCATCTGCTCGATGCCGCGCCCGCCCGCATCAACGCCAAAGACACGCCCATCCCGTATCATCCAAACTTATGGAGCGCGCATCGGCCTAACGCCAAAACGATTGCTGAAAAGGCCAGAAAAGTTCTGCAGGAGTAAACACGGGATGTGGTCAGGCCCAATCACAGTTGTAGCCACGGCGCTCTGTCGCCGTGAAACCCAACAGCGCGCCGACAGAGCGGCGCGGCTACAGTAACGTTATGCCTAAAGTTCCGATCACCATGCCGCAGCTGGGCGAATCGATGGCCGAAGCCACGATTGTTTCCATCAAAGTTCAGCCCGGAGACAAAGTTTCAGCCGACCAGGAGATCATCGAAGTGGAGACCGACAAGGCAGTCATGGGGGTAACGACGCCTTGTGCGGGCGAGATTGCCAAGATCGACGCCGAGGTGAAAGGCACATATCCGGTCGGCGCCGTCCTTGGTTACGTCGAAGCCAGCGAAGCTGATGCGGCAAGGTTCCAAAAGCGCGCGCCGGAACAACCGAAAGGCGACGTGGCAAAAGAAATTCCCGGCCGGCAGGAAGAAACGGCTGAGGCGTCAGGCACCGGGAACGGAAGCGGTTCGCACTTTCAGGTCGACGATGTCGAGCTATCGAAGATTGCAGCGGGTACCGGAGGTGGACAAGAGGGCGGTCTGCCAGTTCCGGCGAGCGGCAAAGGCGCTGGATATCTTTCACCACGGGTCCGCGCCCGAATGGCCGAGCTGCAATTAACCCAAGCCGATCTCGCTGGCATCGCCGGCACCGGCACTGCCGGCCGCCTAACGATTAAAGATCTCGAAAATTTTCTCAGCTCGATCGAATCGCAACCCAGCGAAAAGCCCAGCGCGATCCGGACCGGAGTTGCGGACGCGATGCGGCGCAGCTGGACCCGGCCACTGGCCACGGTCGGCGTTGCGGTTTGCCTCGATCCGGTTCTGCAGGATCGGGCCGACCGCGATCCCAAACCGGGTCCGGCGTTGTATGCCTTGCGCGCACTCGCGCTGGCACTGGCTGAAGAACCGAATGCGGCGGCACGACTGATCGGCGGCCGCGCGGTCGGATCGCAATCGATCGACATCGGCGTCGCGGTTGAAGCCGGCGAAGGAATCATGGTGCCGGTGATTCGCAACGCCGACAAAACATCGCTGGCCGACCTAACGACCAAATATCAGGAGCTGGTCGATCTGGCCCGGCGTCGTCGCCTAACCAGTGAAATGACTTCCGGCGGGATCGCATCAGTCTCAAATTTCGGCACGTTCGGTCTGGACTGGG
>DATFCK010000041.1:0-8598 GCA_035253185.1 Chthoniobacterales bacterium
GGGGGGGGGGGGGGGCTGGTGGCAGGAATTCTCCGTGGTCTGATCGAAGAAGCGCGTCCCTGGGCTGGTGATGCCGCCATGTTTCTGGCCGAGCTGAACTGCGGGATGCGCGCCGTGTTGTGTCATAATCACGGTCCCATCTTTGCTACGGCGTTTTATTTGATCGCCGATCTGGAGAAGGAAGAAATTCGCTACGCCAACGCCGGCCACCCGTGTCCTTTATTCCGCGACCAGCTGACCGGCGAAGTGGGAGCGCTTGGATCGCTGCCCGGCGAGCAGCGGCCGGCCCTCGGCCTGTTCGACAACATCGCTTACGTAACCACTCGCCGCACTCTGCGGCCTAACGATCTGTTTATCCTCTACACCGACGGCCTGGTTGAGGTGGCCGATCAAGATGGAACCACGTTTGGAAGGGAACGATTGTTCGCCGGCGTGCGCCAGCATGGCCATCGCCCCGTACCCGAGCTGTTCGATTTCATGCTGGGAGACGCTAAAACGTTTTCTGCCGCCGGAACATTCGACGACGACGTCTGCCTGCTGGGGATTCAAATGACTCCATCCGGCGCGACCCGGGAGAAAATGGCCTGGGAATCGGACCAGGAAGACGCGGCGTGATATCGAGAAGAGGACGGGTGTAAATCGTTAAATGGTTAAGCGACCTAATTATACTTCGGGGGCTTGGATGCTTCCGCCAGGATTTGCTTGAAGCGCGGTTCATCCCGCAAGCCGTCCCACATCGCGCTATTAGCCAGGTCGCCATAGGTCGGACTGTTAGGCAGTTTTGCGAGTTTTTCGAGCTCGGTCAGGGCCGCTTCTTTGTCACCGGTTACCGAATGAATCTCGGCTAACGTCATCATCCAGTTCGGAGCGTCGACGGCATCGCGCGAAAGGGGGGCGAGCTCCGCCGCACGATCGATCAAGGCCAGCGCTTCTTCTTTCTGATCGAGAAAAGCACAGGCCAGGGCCAGCCAATTGTAAGCGTTCGGGTCGTCCGCTCGATCTTTGAGCTGATTTTCGTAAAGGTCCTTCGATTTCAGAACCAGTTCGCGGAATTTATCCATATTGCCAAGTTGCCGCTGGATCATTCCGTCAAACAGAACATCGGATGCATCCCGTTTATCCGGGGGAATCGTGCCGATGATGCGCGCCGCTTCCGCATAATCGCGTTTGTAATACGCAACCATGCCGCGCATCATCGTTTTCCACGGTAGATGCGCCGGCATTTTTTCCAGCGCTTCGGTCGCCTTGTCGAATGCGCCGAGGGCCATGGCCACATCGCACTTGTAAGACCACATGTTGCCCGCGCTGGCCGGTGGAAGTTGACTGATCATGTCGTTAGCCAGCCATTCCGCCTCCGAATACATGCGCACCGCTCGATAGGTCTCGATCAACACCTGGGCCGTGGTCGGGTCTCGCGGATTCAATGCCAGCGCCCGTTCGCCATCACGCAAGGCGTCACGCCAGTGCCCGAACCGTCGTTCGGTGACCTGTTTCAACACCAGAAATTCAGTTTTACCGCTCAACGATGAGCCGGCCAAAGCAAGCTCGCGGTCCGCGCTCACGAAATCGCGCAAGCCATGATAATAATACATCGCCTGGGCCAGATGCGACTCTCCCAGATCGGGCGCGACCTCCAGAGCCAGTGCCGCTGCCTCGCGCGCCTTGGCCAAACGTTCCGCACTGTGTTCGCTGTAGCGGTAGAGCAATACGTTAACTTCGGCGGCAAAACAATATGCCAGCGCGAACTTCGGATCGCGGGCGGTGGCCTGGTCTAACAAATCGGCCATCTTATGAAAAATCTCGCTGTCGACCCCAACTGGCGGCATGAGCGCCCGCGCCTTCAGATACAAGCTGTAGGCCTGCATGTCTTCAGTCGGCGTTCGTTTGATCGCCGCCTTTTCGGCGGGGGAGAGTTTCGCTTTCAGCTGAGTCACAATCGATTGGGCCAGCTCGCTCTGGAGTGCGTGCAGGTCTTCCACCGTTCCCTCGTAATGCTCGCTCCAGGTTTGAGCATCGGTTTTCGTATCGATCAGCCGCACATTCACCCGAAGCCGGTCGTCGGATTTCTGGACGCTGCCCTCCAGGACGTAGGCAACGTTTAGTTCGCGCCCGATTACACGCGTGTCCTTCGGTTTGTCTCGATATGGTTCGACTCCGGATCGGCTGATCACTTTC
This sequence comes from Chthoniobacterales bacterium, assembly GCA_035253185.1. Taxonomy (GTDB): domain Bacteria; phylum Verrucomicrobiota; class Verrucomicrobiia; order Chthoniobacterales; family UBA10450; genus DATFCK01. The sequence goes on from DATFCK010000041.1 coordinate 2,176, forward strand.
AAATCGGATACCTTCGCCAGATCGGTTAGGATGTTATCGTGGACACCATCGACGAAGAACGAGTCGTCCGGCCGGTTATTCAAACTGTCGAACGGAAGCACCGCGATGCTTTTCTGTTCGGAACCCGGCGCACCAGACGGTTGGTTTGCGGAAAGATCAGCTGCCCGGTCCGATAACAGAAATTGCGCGAGCAGTCCGATGCCCGCGATTACCACCACTGCGGCGAGGGCGAGCGCAGCATACCGGCGCTGCGGTGTGGCAGTGAGAAACTGCTGAACTCGATAGGCAGCGGTAGGTGGGCGCGCTTCAATTGGCCGCGCCGCCAGATGCCGGCGAATATCGTCGGCGAATTCCTGGACAGTGGAATAACGGTGCGCCGGATCCTTTCGCAGTGCGCACAAGGTAATATTATCGAGATTACCTTTTAATTGCTGCCTCAGGGCCGGACGCGCTACCGCGTGGCTGGGCGGTTTCACTTCCTGATCGCACACCACCCGCGCCAACTCTTCCGGCGACGGCCGCGGGCTGGAGAACCGATGGGGCGTATCGCCGGTCAGTAACTCATAAAGCAATGCCCCGAGCGCATAAACGTCGCTGGCCATGGTGACGGTTTCCCCGCGCGCCTGCTCGGGTGAAACGCAGGTGGGAGTAAACCGTTTCTGTTGCGTGGCGGTGTGTTCGATAAAATCACCGTTTGAATCGAGCAATTTGGCAATGCCGAAATCAAGAATCTTGGGATCGCCTTCCTCGGTCACCAAAATGTTGGTCGGCTTTAAGTCGCGATGGATAATGCGGTCCCGATGCGATCGGCTCACCGCGGAACAAATTTTCAAAAGCAGTTCGAGACGTTCCGGAATCGAAAGATGATGATCCCGGGCGAACTGGGTAACGGGCGTGCCGTCGACGAATTCCATCACAAAATAGGGGAGCCCGTCTTCAGTCGAACCGGCATCGATTAACCGCGCGATATTTTGATGCTCGAGGTTTGCCAGAATCTGACGCTCGCCCCGGAAACGCTTTACGATTTCGTCCGTGTCGGTGCCGCGTTTCAGTATCTTAATGGCGACGTTTTTCTCGAACTCGCCATCCGCGCGCGCTCCCAGATAAACCGTGCCCATTCCGCCCCGGCCGATTTCCTTCACCACCCGGTACGCTCCGATGCGGGCGCCGACGCGGGAGATGGAGTTACGCACGGTATCGCGCAGATTATCGGCGCAGGCATCGAGCGCTTCGCCGGAAATGCTCAAATATGTTTCAACCTGCTTGCGCAACGCCGGGTCATGCGCGCAGACTTCGTTAACGTAGGCGGTCCGTTCCTCGCCCTCGCGGTTAAGCGCTTCGCTGAGGATCTCTTTAACTTCCTGCCAGAGCTGTGGCGCCATCGTTGTTCAGGTTTTTCGGCCCGAATCGTCCTCGGAAAGCTGGTGTTGTAACCAGAGTTTGGCGGTGGCCCACTCGCGCTTCACTGTTGCCGGCGAGATCCCGAGAAGTTTCGCAATTTCTTCCACCGTTAGGCCACCGAAAAAGCGCAGCTCTACAATGTGACCCTGGCGTTTGTCCAGCTTTTCCAATTCGGACAACGCTTCGTCGACCGCGGCGACGCTGATGTCATTGCGATGATAAAAATCCATCGCTTCATCCAGGGTGACACGGACCGGCTCATTTCCCCCGCGCTTCTGGGCGTGACGTGCGGTTGCATAATTTCTCAGAACCCGCCGCATCATCCGGGCGGCGATCCCAAGGAATTGAGCGCGGTTAGTCCAATCAACGCGACGCTGGTCGCGCAGCCGCAGATACGCTTCATGCACCAGCGCGGTGGCCTGGAGCGTGTGATTGGATCGTTCGCCGGACAGATATCCTTCCGCCAGGTTCCGGAGTTGTTCATATACTTCCGGTAACATCTGGCTGAGCGTTTCTTCGTCAGCCAATCCTTCCCACGTCTCGCCACCTTCTGCGGCCGAACCGGGAACGCTCGTTATGTCGGGAGTTTCCATCACCGTCGCATTTCCAGCAAGATTGTACGAGTTTTGCCAACTTAATTCCAGCCGGAAAAGTTATGTTTTCGTGAGCCGGTTTCGTCGCCTTTTCTGCGTTAGTGACATGGGACATACTTGCCTGCATAAGGAGAATGGCCGGAATTCCACGGTTCCGACCGGCAACAACACCGCAAAAACCGAGCAGCCGGCCGGGCTGGATATCAGCCCGCCGCCGGTAGCAATTCGCCGTCGAATCGGCTTCATCGGCTTCGACGGCGTGCGCACGCTGGATCTGGCCGGACCGCTTGATGCCTTTACCGCGAGCCGCAGTCTGTCCATGAGTCCGGGCGCCGTTCAGGCCGCGCCCTATCAGATCGTTATCATCGGATTGAAGCAGAAAAATTTCGTCTCCGAATCCGGAATCACCTTTCGCGCGCAGGAAACGACCGACACGGTTACCGATCTGGACACCATCATCATTCCGGGCGGCAGCGGATTGCAGCGCAACGATACTCTGGCGGAACTGGCAAGGTGGCTAACGACGAATGGATCAAAAGCTCGTAGAGTTGCCGCGGTTTGTGGAGGAATTTATCCTCTCGCTCAAAGCGGTTTGCTCGACGGCCGCACCGTAACGACGCATTGGCGTCTGGCGCACGATCTGGCCAAGAGGTTTCCGGCCGTGCACGTCAAAACTCATTCTACGTTTGTGAAAGATGGGTCGTTCTATACTTGTGGCGGTGGTGCGGCCGGAATCGAAATGGCTTTGTCGCTGATTCAGGAAGACCAGGGCCCGGATGTAGCGATGGGCCTGGCCCGCGAGATGGTGGTGCGACTCCGGCCGCCAGGCGAAGACGAGGGCCAGCCTGACCTTTCGGTTTATCAATCGAGTCCATCCGACAAGATCGCGGAATTGCCGTCCTGGATCGTGGCTCACCTTGATCACGATTTGTCGGTGCAGGTTCTGGCCCAGCGGGCATGTGTCTGCCCGCGCCATCTGCGACGCCTGTTCCGGATCGCGTTCAAGAAAAGCCCGGCCGAATTTGTGGAACAACTGCGTTTGCGAGAAGCCGGCCGCCGTCTGCAAACCTCGCGACACAGTATCGATAGCATTGCGTCGGCAGTCGGTTATGCCAGCGCGGATGTATTCCGTCGGGCTTTCGAACGCCGGGTCGGGGTCACGCCGCGTGAATACCGTAAACGCGCGTTCTCCGCTCGTCCGATGCCGGTCTTTGCCACGCGATGAACAAAATCAGGGTCGGCATCCTGGGTTACGATGGTGTTGCCGCCATAAATGTTGTCGGACCGTTGGAAGCATTTTCGAATGCGTTCCGCCTAACCGGTCCGGCCAAGGCATTGCCATGCTATGAAGTGTTGATTGTTGGGTGTAGCGGCGAAACATTTATCACTGACACCGGGGTCACCCTCAACGCCAGATCATGGAGCGCCGATCAATCACCGCTGGATACGGTGATCATTCCCGGCGGAGCCGGAATGCGCAACAACGACGCAGTCACACAAGTGGGTGATTGGATCAGGGCCAATGCTGGAAACATCCGGCGAATCGCCTCAGTCTGCACCGGTGTGTATGGTTTGGCGTCCACCGGCTTGCTGGATGGGCGTCGCGTGACAACGCATTGGCAAAATGCGGCGGACGTGGCAGCGCGGTTCCCGCAGTTGGAGGTGGAAGAGAGCGCCATCGTGGTTAAGGACGGACAATTTTACAGCGCGGCGGGCGCAACCGCCGGAATTGATCTCGCGCTGTTCCTTATTGCCGAGGATTTTGGCCGGGACGTCGCGGTCGCTGTAGCGCGTAAACTTCTGGTGTATGTCCAACGCGAGGGCGGCCAGGAGCAGTATTCGGAGCCCAACCGTCTGCAAATCCGAAACCGCGTCAAGCCTGGCCGGGTCAATGGCAAACGTATGAACCGGTTAGTCGGCTGGATGAACAAACATCTGGGAGAGGATCTGCGCCTCGAAACTCTGGCCAAGCGGGTGCTGCTTTCGAAAACCGAATTCGTTCATGAGTTTACCGGCGCGTTTGGCGTGCCACCGGCATTATTTGTGAAAAACTTGCGGTTCAACGAGGCGCGACGGCGCTTGATGTCGGGCGAACGCGCCGCCGCAGTGGCGCGGTCTGTCGGATTTCATGACGCGGCCTACTTCATTCAGGAATTCCGCCGCCGTTACGGAATGCTGCCGAGCGACTATCAACACCGCTTCGACTGGTTAGGCGGTGGATCGGTGCCATCCGGCCGGAAACGATTCGCGAAACGCCGCGATGAAGTCATTAACACACCTAACCGGCGAGGTCGTCCGCAAATAACTTCGTTTACCCGTTGCGTCCGGCGCCACGTTGCGATCGAAGCGTCGATCGAGTAGGGCGGGGAACAATGTCATCAAAAGTCGACCATCGGATAGCGCCGGCGACGCGGCCTCAATTTTAGTCCGGGGCAACGTTCAGGTTTTATCTACTCCAGCGCGTACAAATATCCGTCGGTGCTTCCAAAGTAGATCACACCATTCACCACTAACGGCGACGAAAAAATCGATCCTACGCTCATTTGTTTTTCAGTAGTCATAATCGGGGACTCACGCCAGTTCGACCGGAAGATCAGGGGAAAATTGAATTTGCGATCAGCGGTCAAGATCCACCCGTTATCCTGCTTTGATTTTTCGACCTGGTAGTCCCACAACAACTCGCCGGTGTTGATATCTCTCGCTTCGAGCGTGCCATTTAATACGCCCACGAGCACGACGTCCCCGGCAATCGCCGGTGAGGAAAACATGTAGGCGCTGCCTTTTTGTTTATGCACCGATTTGCCGGTCGCGGCATCGATAGCGTGATGCATGCAACTATCCGAGGTAACGAAGAAAACCTTTCCGCCGGCTACCGCGGGCGCGCTATTCACCCAGCTCATTTCGTTGTTGAACCGCCACTTTTCCTTACCGGTCGCGACATCGAGCGCGTAAACGTTCGAATCGCGACAACCGGTGTAGACGATGCCGTTCATGACCGCCGGTGACGACTGGAAGCCTACCTGATTGTGAAGCAGCGGGTCTTCGCCTCCCTGGAATTTCCAGCGCTCTTTTCCAGTGGTGGCGTCGACCGCGTAAAAGTAGCTGTCCCAGCTTCCGACATACACCACGCCGTCAGCGTAGGCCGGTGACGCATGAACCACGTCACCGGTTTTGAATTTCCATTTCAAATCGCCGCTGTTTGCATCCAGGGCGTAAAGGTGACCGTCGCCACTGCCAAAATACACCGTCTTGTCTACTACCACTGGACTCGAGAGGTAAATGTCAAAGGTGTCGGCAACCGTTTGATTCCTCGGTTGTGCGCCGTGTAGCCCCTTCGCCTCGAACCGCCGCTCGCCTTCGGTCGCGAATTTCCATTTGGCGGTACCAGTCTTCGCATCGAGTGCGTAAAATTTGCCGTCGTAACTTCCGGCGTACAGAATTCCGTCCACCACTGCCGGCGTGGCTGGGACGGGTCCACCGGTAGGATATTTCCAGACTTGAACTCCGGTGTCGGCGTTAACCGCATAAATATTAGAGTCGTCACCGCCGAAATAGATGATGTTATTCGCAAACACTGGCGAAGAAACCACGCGGTCCCCGGTCGGGAACCTCCACTTCACCCGGTGGAATTTCCGCGGGGCTTTACCCGAGTAAACGCCGCTGTGGGCCGGATCGCCTCGAAACATCGATTGCCCCTGAGTCTGTTTCGCTCCGCAGAGGGGAAGCAAACAACCGATTACGATTACAACCGGCGATCGATATTTTTTCATTGGGCGTTGCGCGTTGAGCGTTGGGCGTTGGAAGCGATCAAGGGGTTTCCGTTCTCACTTTCGCTTCAGGGACAGCGGAACTTCAATTGGCCCCTGGATCCATGAGCCGCGGATCTCGTTAGTCTGTTTGTGGAATTGGCCCTCGATACTGATGCCGGTTTCGTGCGAATAAACACTGATCAGATTGTTTTCCTGGGTGATAAGATCCACCGGCAGGTTATTGACCTTCTTACCTACCACCACGAAATCGGCGGTCGCCCCTTTATCGGCGTTGTTGGTTAACTTCAGCGTGACTTTGCGGGGATATCCAAATAACTCGTATTCGCCGTGCCATTCCCCCTCGATGTCACTGGTTATGGGAGTACTGCGCGGCGCTGCCTCCACCTGAGGCGGTCCAGTCTGTTTGAGACGGAACGGCGCGGTCCGGCCGCCCTGGGTGAAGTTACCGGTTAGGATGCCATCGGTCAGTTTGCCTTTACAGCTAGCTTCCAGGGGCACCCCGCTTCCGCCTTTAATCGCAAAACTAGCATCCGGGCCTTTTACAGTTAGCTCCTGCAGCGGAAGCCCCTTCACGTTGAGACCCGGAATGATGACCGAACCGTTCCATGCTCCCGCTTTGTCCGAGGACAGATCAACTACCAGGGTCAGCTCGTTACCGG
>DATFCK010000042.1:0-5998 GCA_035253185.1 Chthoniobacterales bacterium
AGTTTAACAACACGCTCAAAACCATTCGCTGCGGACGCGCTAAGGAAGAAGACGCGTGAACTAGCCATGCCGAGCCGGAAACGGGGTTTCGATCAGAAAGTGTCCCTTGAAACTTGACTGCTTTAAGCAGTCAAGTTTAACAAACGGCTCGAAGGCGACCGGGGTGAATGCGAAGTTTAAAACGGATAATTCGGTGGCCGTCGTTTCCGGGGTTCTGCTGCCCACGTTTGCCGGCGTTTCGTTACCCCGAGTCAGCAGCGATTTTCGGTTCCGGGCGCCAGGCTAATCGATTCGAACTTGACTGCTTTAAGCAGTCAAGTCTAACAAGGAGTAATGATATTGCGTACTTTGTTCCCCGACGTGCGGGCAGAAGTCATCCGCTGTTTATTCGATGATCGCGGCCGCGAATTCTATGTCCGCGAGTTAGCGCGAACAACGACCCTGGCACTGCGTACCGTTCAAAAGGAGCTGGATAGACTTCTTCGCAGCAAATTTGTAACTAGCCGATCGAACGGTTATTACCGTTTTTACCGGGCGAACCGATGTCATCCGGGATTCAGCGCGCTTCAAGAATTAGTCCGCAAGGATCGACGCCAACCACCATTTGTGAGTCGACATAAACGGCCGCGTCGAGGTCCTCGCCGAATGGTCAGACGTGAATACTCGAGGCCGAGTCTTATTTCCAGTCTCGGCATTGTCCGCAACATCGGTTAGACTTGACTGCTTAAAGCAGTCAAGTTCGATTGGCCGCACCGATAATTGCGGCGTAATGGTAGGGCGGTGCCGGGTGCTCCAACTAAACCGAATTCGAACCGGTCGTGACGCTTCAACCGCAAAGGTCGGGATGCCGAAGTCGTCCTGGTGCCGAAACCTCGCATTAATTTTGGCGACTTATCATTTCTAGCTCGAGCATTGTTTGGCCGGGCTGGTTAGACTTGACTGCTTAAAGCAGTCAAGTTCGAGACCCGAGGCCGTTCCCCCCCGATAAGATCCGGTCGAACCATCGGCCTCGAGCCAGTAGTTATGCGGGATCTTCAATTTGGAACCCCGCGCGATTGACAAAATCGCGACGTGTCCAGCGGTCAACTCTGGAGAAGGCTGCGAACTAAAGGCGGTAACTCATCGATACTTTTTAGCAGGTAATCAGCTTGTTTTTCGTAATCGGCGGGATCGACGAATCGAATATCGGGAATTGCGGCGACCGGCATGCCGGCAGCCTTGGCGGCAACGATACCGGACAACGCATCTTCGATAACCAGACATTCGTTAGGCTCGACAGCGAGCCTTTCGGCTGCCCGCAGGTAAATGTCGGGGGCGGGTTTTCCGCGCGCCACTTCCTCACCGGTGATGATTATTTCAAAAAAGTGGGTGAGGCCGTGGCGTTCGAGGAAGGGACGGGCCGAAGCGCTGACGGAACTGGTGGCGACGGCAAGGCGCATTTTCAGCCTGCTCAATTCTTCGAGCACTCGTCTGGTGCCGGGGAAGAGGCCGATCTTGGTGGCAAAGAATTCGGCGGCGATCTCGCCTCGACGCCGCATCATTTGATCCGTCGGCACCGATAGGTTAAATGCCTTTTATAGAAATCGATGGCAAGCCGGTAACTGACTCCGAGAACGTCCTGGTGATATTCGCCGCGATACTTAACGCCGTGTTCTGCCAGAAGTTGCGCATCGATTTGATTCCAACACGGTTCGGAATCGGCAAGAATCCCGTCAAGATCGAAGACAATGGCAAGCATCAACAGACAGTTGATAGCGGAAGGCCAGGTGTTTCAATGCTGACGTTGGCGGTCGTATTCTGAATTGCCTCGGCGATGGAGGAACGGGCATTCAAAATAGGTAATTGTTCAGTACCGTTCCCGGCGGCCAGCCCCGCCTTGGGCGCGGAGCCGGGAGCTGCGGTCGCCCCGACGCGCGGCGTCAGCTAAAAACGAGCCGGTTTTACAGTGACCGATTTTCAGTTGGAAGATCGAATGAGTCAGAGTGGCGATCGTTAACTGAGTTAGATATTTGGGGATTTGGTCGAACGACCACCGGGCAGAGGGCTTTGGCCTTCGCCTGTTGGCTGGTTGCGTGAAATCATTAAAATTATCAAAAGAACCCCATCTGCGCCCGCCTGGAATAAAACTTTTCGGGTTTTTAGCAAAATTTTTGTTGAGTTCAGCCAATCACACCCAATATTCGCCTAACATGAGCCTAACTGATCGCGAGGCTGCTTTAGAGCTCCGCGGTCGTTATATCCGGCTACTCGACGAATTGCGCCGGACCCGCGATCACAATCCTGAGACGCTAGAGGCGTTCGAACGCATTCTCCGGCCCGAAGCTCTGAGTCCGTATCTCGCACAGCCGCGCACACTTGTACGGGTTGTGCCGTCGCCGGCTTCACCCGCGAATCCAAGGCATGTCGCGGCCTGATCCCGGTCTTACTCAACCCAGCTCATAACTCCAGGCTCCAAAGAGCCTCCGTCGGTTGCAGCTACGGGAAGAACTTGCCCCGGCAAAGAGTCGCGGGCCGGAGGCCAATCGGCAACCGGCAAAGTTCGCGCAGTTGACTCTGGCCGACAGACGGTATGTTCATCCCACTATGACCACTTCGATCATTGCTTTTCGCTCAATCGGTGTCGCGTTTTCAATTTCGTGTTTTGGGGCGGTTATTGCGCTGGCACAAGCGCCGACATCATCGCCTGCGACCGGGTTAGCCACCCCGCAGGCAGCGCAGCCTTCCCCGGCCGCGCCATCACCAGCTCAATCGCCGACAATGGTGTTTCCGGCGGCGAGCCAGAAAGCTCAGCTGAAACAACGCGTTGGGCTGACCGATATCGAAGTTGAATATTCTCGGCCTAACAAAAATAAGCGCCAGATCTTTGGCGGTTTGGTCCCGTGGAACAAAGTCTGGCGGACCGGGGCAAATGCGACGACCAAGGTCCGATTCAATGATGCGGTGACATTTGGCGACAAGGAAGTCGCAGCCGGCGAGTACGCGCTGTATACCATCCCGAAGCAAAACGAATGGACCGTAATCCTCTCGAAGCACATGGAACTTCCCTACAAAGAAGGTCAGGACGTCGCGCGAGTCACCGTTAAGCCCATGAAATTGACCGAAGAAATGGAGACATTCACCATCGGGTTCAATGATTTACGGGCGGACAGTGCGACCATGTTCCTGGCCTGGGATCACACGGTTGTTCCGGTCAAATTGAAAACCAATGATGTCGCGCAGGTTAGCGAACAAATTGATGCCGCGCTGAAGAGCGGTAAAGACCTGGAGCCGGGCTTTTACTTTCAAGCGGCCGGATTTTATTTCGATCAGAACAAAGACTTGAAGCTGGCGGCGGACTGGGTCGATAAAGCAATCGAGAAGCGTCCGGATGCGTTTTTCATGTATTCACGAAAGGCGCAGATCCAGGCCAAACTTGGCAACAAGAAGGAAGCAATCGCTGCGGCCGAAAAATCGAATCAGATTTTGGAGTCGCAGCCGGATCGCGATGAGAGCGCGATCAAAGCGAACAAGCAGCTGATTGAAAGTTTGCGCTGATCGATCGCTTGCCTCGGCGGAGATGCGGTTTGCGCATAGTTGATTGCGGATCGCTTTTCGGACCGTCTGCGCGGATGACGGGATGCGTAGTTGTTGGTATGGCACAACGACGAAGCGGTAGTGGAACGCGGACGAGAGGCAAAGGCGGCGGCACCAGCCGGCAACGAGCGCGGGGCGGAAGTCAGCGCAGCCAGCGGGCCCGTCGCGGAAGTGGAGCGTCCGGTGGCGGTAGCGGACGCCGATCTACGAAGAACATACGAAAACGTCCCACCCGAACCGGTGCGCGGTCAGCCAGCACCCATGCTCCGGCAAAAGCCAGCCAGGCGCGGCCAACGGGACGCCGGCGTAATCGGCGATAGGGAGTTGGTCGCAGAAGAGCTTTAAATCGCGCGCTCACCCGCCGCATCAAACATGGCGATTCATCGCTGCCTAACGAAGCCGGCCATTCTTAATCGCGGATCGGCTGGCCCTTTTTGAGTTGGTCCAGATGCCGTTGATAGGACGCTTTCGGATCCTTTCCAGGCGTTGGCACCAGCAAGGCCGGATGAATTGAAGCGATTGCGTTCTCCTGCGTTTTGATTGCCGCCGCAAAATCTCCGGTTTCGGCATAAGCCGCCGCGAATGTGTCGAGGATGTCAGCTTCCCCGCCATTGTAACCGTTAGCCGCTTTTGCGTCCTTCAACGCCTGCTTTCCGTTTCTGAATTTTGGGTCGGGGCAGGTGGCGTACAGCCATGCCCGTTGATTGTAAGCCTTAGACAAAACTTCGCGGCTGGGTGGATGCAGTTTGATGACGTGATTCAGCTCAGCCAATTCCGCGGCGTAGCGTTTCAAACAATGGTTGGCTGAGGCGCGCAAAACTGCGGCGGCAACGAATTTCGGCTGGAGACGCAATACCACGTCACAATCGCTCAATGCTCCGTTACAATCGTGCCGGTACACCCGGATCAATGCCCGCCAATAGTAGGCCGGCCAGTGGTTGCGGTCGATGGCAATAGCTGCTTCGAGACGTTTGTAAGCGCCATCGAAATCACCTTTGTCGTGCAATTCTCCAGCTTGCTGGGTTAACTGATAGGCGCTGGCACTGGTATCACCGTGAAGCGTGGATGCGCAAAGGCCGGTAACGAGCGCAGCTACGGCGAACAGATTTCGTCTTTTAGTCACCATCCTCATGCTTCGGTTCACAGACCGATCCCGTGTTAGGCTAATTGGTATGAAATTGCGAGTGTTTTCGCCGGCAGTCCTGGGTCTGCCGGACCATGGCGATTCAATGAATCGCCGCTACCGGGGATTGTCAGTCCGATAGTTTGCGGCCAGGGCGTGAATCGTCTTCGCGATCCGGGTCTTTAGTTCGGGCGGTGACAGAACCTGGGCGTGCGTGCTCCAGCTAAGAATCCAGCGCTCGATCTCCTCCAGGTTGCCTAACGTTAGCGACAGCTCGATCGCGCCATTTTTCAACGGTCTTATCTTCTGCGAGGGATGCCACTGGCGCTCCTGGATTCGTGGTGCCGCGAAATCATCGAACCGAATCCGGACGGCGTATCTGGTTTTGGTTGGCTTGGAGAATACGCCAAAACTTTCGCCCAGGAACTTGCCGATTGAGAAATCGGGCGGCCGTTTGAACTTCGTTTTACTGACCCGCACATCCCGTATCCGAGGCAGCGCAAATGTGCGTAACTGCTGCCGGTCGACATCGAAGGCAAACAGATACCACAGGTTCTCGATGCAGCCGAGATGGTATGGCTGAACATGACGCTGCTCGTAACGATTGCCGGCCGGCTTCTTGTATTCGAACCGGACTTCGAGGTGTTTGAACAGGGCGTGGCTCAGTTGTTCGAACAGATGAACGTCAGTGGTGGAGCGTCCGGTTGTCCGGAAGGAAATGGCGGAGTCGAGGTCGGTCCAGGTCATCGAAATGGTATCGCGCAGTCCGTCGGAAATCTTACGGAAGGCAGTGGAAAGAGGCGCTTCGAATGCCGTCCCTTTATATTGAGTCAGGGCTTTCTGTCCGATGTAGAGGGCGATCAGTTCGCCTTCTGAAATTTCAATGTTAGGGAAACTGGCGACCGGCTCGGTGTAATAGAAGCCGAAATGGAGCTGGTCGTACTCGATCGGCAAGCCGAGCCGGTAACGCATGAAATCGATGTCGCGTTGAACGGTTTTGGAACTGACCTCCAGTTCATCCGCCAGTTTGCGACAGTTTGGGTAACGCCCGGCCCGGATGCGTTCGTGCATGCGCATCATGCGTTCGAGAGGAGGGCGGGAATGGAGAGTAGTTAGTCCGGAAGGAGAGAAGCGTTTCATGGGGTGAGGTGTCGAACTGACCAGAAGTAAATCATAATGAGGAAGAGGTGCGTTTCAGAATAGACCGGGCCTAAATGGTTTCAGCAAGGATTTTCGGTTCGCCTATAGGACATTTGCTGTCCTATAGAAAAAGAAGAAATATTTATGGGTAGGACAACAAAT
>DATFCK010000043.1:0-2895 GCA_035253185.1 Chthoniobacterales bacterium
TCGCCGGCTCAGCTGCACGGTTAGTGTCAAATGCCGCGCCGCCGTCCTCTTTGCTATTGGGTATTGATGCCTGGATATTCTCTGGTGCTTGGAGATTGGTGGTTGGTGCTTCCGCGCCAGCGCGCGGCGGTGCTTCAGGCGCATTGACCGGCGGCTCGGCCGGTTGCGCGTCGGCCGTTTCTCGAACCTGGTTATCTAGCGATTCCGGTTTGGCGCCTGTCGTTTTCACCCGGGGCAGATCGAGCGCTCCGTCATTGAATTCGATTACGTAACCTTCGCTGATCAGCCAGCGCAGGTCAGACGCTAACGCCAGCTTTTTTGCTTCAAGCTCGGATCCCGCTTCGGCTAGCAGCTTATCCGCTACTTCTTTGCGACGAATCCGCGGTGACGCCGCCACCAGTTCCAAAATGGATTTTACCTGAGGCGATACACTTTGCTCGTCGTAGACGAAGGGACGCACGCGAATGGACGACACAAACAACATGCCACGCCGGTGTCGGAAGATATGCAGGCCAGCCTCGCGAAACCGTTTGGCCAATTCCTGCATCATGTTCGAGGGCGAACGATTTTCAGTCGACCACGCCTCCTCGATGTGACGGCCCAGTCTGCGGTCGCCTAACTGACGGCTGGTTAGGCCGTCGATCACAACTTCGTTCACAGTGCGAATTAAACCCGGCTGGTGACGCTGGCGGAAATCACGTTCCGCGTCACTGACATTCTGAAATGTGCTCGGCGGCTCATCCAGACTAACAAACGTAGTCTGGCTGCGCGCTTCTTCTTTCCATTGTTCGACCGCCGCCGGATCACTAACGATTTCGATCTGGCGCTGATATTCCCCGAAGTTCATGCGCCGGCTGAACCGCTGTTCGTAATGACTGCGCATTTTGCGCTGATAATCGTGATGATTGGTGGGACCAAGCACCACCCCGCTCAACCGGCAGCGAGCCACTGTGGTAAAATTCCCTTTTACCGGTTCGCTCTGGGTAACCTCAGTTCGGTAAAATTGTTCTCTCGCCATCCGGAACGCGTTCGATTCCAGAAACGCGCGATCGGTGGAGACCGCTCCTGATTCCCCGAGGCGATAGAACGGCGTCTCCGGTTTCCCTTTCAAAACCACTTCGTAGCGCTGAGGTTTTTCCAGGAACGATCTGGCCAGAAAAAAAAGTGAATAAGCGAGCGCGTCCGCTTTTACCTGCGCAACCACGTTATCCAAAACGGCAGACCGGGGAAGAAACTGCACAGCTACGTCGAGGGGTTGCTCGGGCTTCGGCGGACCTGGCTCATGCCGGCGGAGCGCCGGCCGGCCGCGGTCGCGGGGGCGCTCGCGCGCGGGACCCGCTTTGCCACGATTGTCACGACGATCGCGCCGATCGCGAGCCTCGCGCGGCCTTCGTTCGCGACCATGTGGCCGCGGCCGTCGGGGTCTTTCCGGCCGATCGCCTGATTGTTCGCCCTCATAATCGGCGTATTCCTCACGACCTGAGGGCTCTTTCACCCAGGCCGGCATTAGTTTCAGATCGAGTAAGTCGCCAGGGTCAACTGAGGGAGCCGGCATGGTCCTCTCTTACGCCAAGTGATCGGGAAGTAAAACGGGCAATCGTACCTGACACTGTTCCGATGGAAAACTGAGCTGCCGCCGCGAGGCGTGCTAATTAAGCGATTCCGGATAGCGTTTCAGACCGGAAAAATGATTGACAATGGGTCTAATTCATTTACTTGCCATCCTTGCCGGGAGCTGCTTAAAACTTCCGCCACTCAACCTAACAGAGAACGCTTTTTATGGCTGACAAATCAATCGAAGACAAGGTCAAGGACATCATCGTCGAACAGCTGGGGGTCAACCCGGAGCAAGTCACGCCAACAGCGTCTTTTATTGAGGATTTGGGGGCTGATTCTCTCGATATTGTGGAGCTGGTGATGGCGTTCGAGGAGGAGTTTTCGGTCGAGGTTCCCGACGAAGACGCGGAGAAGCTGCAAACCGTCGGCGACGTCATCAAATACATTGAAGAACGCGCCAAAGCGCAGCCGTAGGGCTGTTCTGTAGGGGCGGTTTATGACCGCCGGCTGGCGGCTTTCGGCGGTCATAGACCGCCGCTGCAATCTCCGAAAGCGCGCCGGGACGCACCCAAACGGGTGGTGAGAAACGTTCTTATTACGTGGATGTTGCGAATTCCCGCAACGTCGGATCCCGACTCGCATGAACCTGGATTTTCTTCAACGGCCACTATTCCCGGTGGCCGGCCATGAGATTTCCGCTCTCGGCCTAATCGCGTTTGCCGCCTGGTTCATCAGCGGTCTGATTGCGGCTTGGATACTGCAGAGTCAGTGGATCCGCCGGGTCCTGCGGAAGTTCCGGATTGAACCGAATTTAATCGCGATCGCCACCACCGTGCTCAGTCTGGTGGCGCTGATTTTCTTTACCGTGAGCGCGATCAATGCCGCCGGCATCCCTCTGTCATGGAGCAAGGGACTTCCGGCCATCAACCTCAGCTTGATTCAAATTTTCATGCTGGTTGCGTTGCTGATTAGCGTGTTTTGGCTGGCCGCCAAAACCAAGCGGCTTCTGTTCGATCGATTCCTGAAAGACACCGGGCTCGACCGGTCATTGCAGTACGCGATCGCGCAGATCGTCAGCAACGTCGTGCTGATCGTGGGAATCTTCGTCGTGCTCGAAAATACCGGTATTCATTTGGGCGCGCTCACTGTCTTCGCCGGCGCGGCAGGGGTTGGCGTTGGATTCGGTCTTCAAAATATCGCCAGCAATTTCATCAGCGGACTCGTTATCCTGGCGGAACGGCCGATTACGATCGGTGATCGCATTGAGGTCGCCGGTATCGCCGGACAAGTTCAACAGATCCGGGCCCGGAGCACGGTAATTCTGACTAACGACAATAT
>DATFCK010000044.1:0-11401 GCA_035253185.1 Chthoniobacterales bacterium
AGCAACGCCACCGCGGTCATCGTTCGTTCGCCGCCCGACAACAACGAGATGGTTTGAAGCTGTTTGCCCGGAGGTTTGGCCGTGATCTCGATACCGCAATTCAGCGGATCGTTTTCGTCCATCAAAGAAAGATCCGCGCGGCCGCCGCCAAACAATTCGATGAACATCTCGCGGAAATTCTGGCGCACCTGGGTGAAGGTTTCGGCGAAGAGCTTTTGGGTAGTGGAGTTGATTTTTGCAATCAGGTCTAACAATTCCCGCCGGGCTGAAGTCAGGTCGTTGTTTTGGGTTTCCAGGAAGCGATATCGCTCTTCGAGTTCGTCGTATTCCTGAACGGCGTCGAGGTTAACCGGCCCCATGTTATCGAGGCGCTCGGTCAACTCCGCGATCATCTTTTCCAAATTCGCAGGATCGACTTCGTGGTGGATCGGCCGCTCCGCGGGCGATGCGAGAATTTGTGCGGCTTCGCCGCCATTCATAACATCGAGCGACGGAGCGCTCGATCCACCGTCGGTCTTCTTCAATTGCACCCGCAACGTCTTTTCGAACGCGAATGCGTCCGGCGAAAAACTGCGCAAATCAACGTGGTAACGGCGCTCCACATTGTCGAGTACTCCCTGAATGGTCATTTCCAGCTGAGATTCGCGGACTTGATGCGACGCGCGGTCCTCATGCAATTGATTCAGCGAATTGCGAGCCTTGCGCAGATCGGCTTCGGCCTGATTCAGGTTGGCAAGATGGGTCGCGCGTTTTTCGTTTAGCGAAGCAATCGAAGCTTGCACCTGTTCCCGGCGCCGCCCGTGTTCCTCGATCGAAGCCGCCGCCTGCTTTGATTCTTCAGCCTGCGCCGCCAAACGTCTTTCGAACGTCTCGATGTCGGCCCGGCGGCTGGCAATTGCGTCTGCCAGTTCCAGATCGCGAGCGGTCATCGGCTGTTGTTGCGCGATCAGATTTTCGTGCCGCTGCTGCTCAGTAGCCAGCGCCAGCCGCAACTCGCTGATCTGCCTGACGAGTTCTTCCTCCTGCTCGACCGCTTCGCTGCGCAGCCGCTCGAGTGTCTGTTGCCGGTCATGCTGCGCGGTTAACGTGTCGCGCGCCGTTTCGATTTCGCGGGTCAGTTCGGCCACGCGCTCCTCGGCCGATTTGATCTGTTGATCCAGTGCGTTTTTTTCCGAAAGAAGATTTTCGAGACTACGCCCGGCGTCGTCCGCTTCGCGCTGGCGAATAACGATTTTGGCGGTGGCTGCAGAATGAGCCAGGTCGGCAGCACGATGATTATCCTGAGCTTTCTCAAAGGCGTGGGCCGCATCGTCGAGCAGTTTCTCGGCTTTGCTCCTTTCCTCCTGAACAGTCGCCCGATTCTGGTGGAGGGTTTCGCATTCGGCGGTTAGAGCAGAGATTCGACCTTTGCGCGCCAGCAACGATTCATTTTCGGCCACGCTGCTTCCGCCGAACAACATTCCTTTGCGGGAAATGAACTCGCCGGTCACGGTCGCGACCGCTTGTGCGGGCGACTGATTCTTGTAGCGCAATGCCGAATCGAGATCGGGAAAGATCACAATGTGCTGGAGCAGTCGTCGCAACAGCAGCACGAGCGAGTCGGGACTCTTGACCACTTCGTTAGCCCAGGCGGCCGCTCCTTCGGGTAGCGGTGGGCGCTCCGACGACGGTCGATGGTCCCGGCACCATTCCGGCACGAACAGCGCAGTCTGCCCCAGCTTTTTCTCGTTCAACAACTGCATGATATCCGGCACCGCGTCCGGATTGCGAAGAATGATGGTATGCAAACCGCGTCCGAGAATCGCCTCGATTGCCCGAATGTATTTCGGTTCCACCTCAATCTGGCTAACCAGTGCGCCGACCACTGCGGATTCGATCCTGGGCGAATTCTCCAGTCCTCTGACTAACGCCTGCGAACCCTGGGTGAGGCCTTCACCTTCCGCCTGCAGTTGCTTGAGGATGTCGAGACGCGATTCCTTTTCGGTCAGGCTTCGTTCAATCGCAGTGAGTCGCCTGTCGACTTCCGCCAGCGCATGCCGCGCCGTGTGAAGCGCTTCGTCCTTAATCTGCATCTCGCGAACCAACGCCTGCACGTTGCTGTGCGCGGCATCCGCGTCCGCCTGGACCAGATTAAGCGCGGACGCTGCCGTCTCCGACGTTTTACGGCTTTGATCGATCGCTTCCTCTAATTCTTTGAGGTAGTGGCGAGTCGCGTCGGTTCGAGTGGTGATGCTTATCAACTCGTCCTCCAGGGCGGCGATTCGCGTTTCGTTTTTCGACGCGGCGACGATCAACTGCTGAAGTTCGGAATCGTGGACGGTGCGGTCATTTCGGAGTTGGACATTGCGTTCTTCGCGTCCGGCTAATTCCTGCCGTTTGGTGGCGAGCAGAGAGGCGGTTTTGGTGACCAGTTGGGTGACCTGTTCGATTTCTACCTGCTGTTTGCTTCGTTTGGATTCAGCGGTGGCGATCTCTGCCCGCGCCTTCGCAATCAATTCGTTAAGCTCTTCGCTACGCTGCCGGTTGAGCTCGATTCGACCGCGAAACCCGCTGATTTCGCTAAGCAATCGCTCGCTCTCCGCCCGCGCATCCGCAATCTCCGCGTCGGTCTCTTCAACGCTGCGGCGCATTCCCGTCAGATCGTCTTCGCGCTGTTCAATGCGGCTGCGAGCATCGCGTTCGGCGTCATTGATCCGTTCGAGTTCCGCCCGGCATTGATTCAACTCGTTTTCGAGCGCATCGAGTTTTTTCCGGGAGTGATGGGTATCGAGGACTTTGAGATCTGCCAGTAACGCCTGGTACCGGCGAGCTTTGCCTGCCTGCCGCTGCAACGAGCCGATCTGACGTTTCACCTCTTTAATGATGTCGCCGATGCGTAGAAGATTGGCTTCAGTGGCTTCAAGCTTGCGCAATGCTTCGCGCTTCTGCGTTTTGTATTTGGTGATGCCGGCTGCTTCCTCGAATACCGCGCGGCGATCCTCCGGCTTCGAACTTAAAATCAGATCGATTTTGCCCTGCTCCATCATTGAGTAGGCGCTGCGGGCAACTCCAGTGTCGGCAAATAACGACTGAATGTCTTTTAACCGGCACAGGGTTTTGTTCAGGAAATATTCCGAATTGCCGTCGCGATAGATCCGGCGGGTCACCCGCACATCGTGCCAGTCAACCCCCAGTTCGTTAACGCAATCAGTCAACGTCAATGAAACCTCGGCAAAGCCTAACGGCTTACGGGTGTCGGTGCCGTTGAAAATGACGTCAGCCATTTCGCCGCCGCGAAGGGATTTGGCGGATTGCTCGCCCAGAACCCAGCGAACCGCATCGAGCACATTCGATTTCCCGCAGCCATTGGGGCCTACGATGGCGGTGATGCCTTCGTGGAAGTTAAAAGTGGTTTTGTCGGCGAAAGATTTGAAGCCGAAGAGTTCGAGAGATTGGAGGTGCATGCCGGGGCCGTCCACGGGTGGGGTGGACAATTGCCGCTAAATACGATGTTTAGAAGGCAGTGACAAGGCAAAACCCACAAATTGTGGGGCTGGCAGCTGCCCACCACACTATCTGGTGGACACCGGCGCGGGGGTTCAAATTTCGTGTATCTATTTAGAGGGACTGAACCATGAGGAGGTAACGCTGGCAACTCGGGGAGGCCTCCTGCTGTAGCGGCGGTCCATGACCGTTGCATTACTTAGCCCAAAGGGCCTCGTAGCACCGATTTGGATTGCTTAGCCAGCGGCAACTAGACGACCGCAGATTTTGTCAGTTTGCGGCGAATATCTGGGTAATGCGACGGTCACAGACCGCCGCTAGCGTAGCCGGATTCCGCTCTTCGAGTGGCAACAGTCTCCTAGCTATTTCCGATACCGGCCACTAGCATTGCCGCCCATGTCTGAGCCGAGGGCGGGTAGCGCGCAAGCGGAACGCGAGGATCATCAACTCGTCCGCGAAATCGGTGTTCCCGGCCTAACCGCTAACATCGTCAACGCCACGGTTGGGGCCGGCATCTTTGCCTTGCCGGCAGCGGTGGCCGCTCATATGGGGGCGGCGGCGCCGATTTCGTACCTGATCTGCGCGGTGGCGATGTGTCTGTTCGTTACCTGTTTTGCCATGGCTGGCAGCCGGGTGTCGCTCACCGGCGGATTGTATGCCTACGTGGAAGTGGCGTTTGGATCCTTTTTAGGATTTATCGCCGGCGTTCTCTATTTCCTAACCGCTATCCTGGCCGTCTCCGGAATCGTGAATCTGATCTTCACCTCGATTGCCGGACTGGTGCCGGCGTTGTCTGGAACCGCCGGACGCGCCGGCGTGATATTCGGAATCCTGGCGTCGCTGACTTTCATCAACATCCGCGGAGTGAAGGTCGGGGCGCGGGCGGTGGAAGCGATAACGCTGATTAAATTAACGCCGCTCCTGTTATTCGTGGTGATCGGAATCTTTTTTATCCGTCCGGACGCATTGGCCTGGAGCGATTGGCCATCGGCTGAAAAAACGGGGCGCAGTGTCTTACAACTGCTGTTTGCATTCGTGGGCGTCGAAGTGGCGCTGGTTCCCAGCGGCGAAATAAAACGTCCGTCGCGAACCGTGCCGCGGGCCATCTTCAGTGCATTGGCGGTGACCACCATCCTCTATCTTGGAATCCAGTTCGTTGCCCTGGGCTTGTTAGGCGATGATCTGGCCAGGGCCGGCGATGTTGGATTAGGAGAGGCTGCCGCGCGCATCGTCGGGGATATTGGCAAGACCATTATGCTCATTGCGCTGGCGGTGTCCGCTTTCGGCTGGACCGCGAGCGATATTTTGAGCTCACCCAGGATTATCTACGCATTTGGCCGGGATGGATTTATCCCGCGGTGGTTTGCATTTGTGCATCCACAGTTTCGTACGCCGGCGGTCGCTATTGTTACCTATTCGGTGGCCGCATTTATTCTCTCCTACAGCTCTACCTTTCAGGAGCTGGCCGTTTTATCGAACATCGCGGTTCTCTCTCTCTATATATTATGCTTCCTGGGGGCATTGCGTCTGCAACAGCGGGATGTGCGTGGCGATGGGCCGCCATTCACATTTCCCGGCGCCTGGGTGATCCCGATTCTCGCGATTCTCGCCTGTCTCTGGATTCTCAATCAGTCGACCGCCCAGGAGTTCAAACTCATCCTCATCACCTTGATTGCGGCAACGGTGTTGTATCTGCTGCGGGTTGCGTTTCAGCGAATGCGGAAAAAAACCTGACTATTTGACAGACGCAGCCCGAGTATTTGGTTTAGCGTTCCACTCATGCGTCAAAATTATCTCGACGAGTACTTTTCGTTCCTCCGTTTCCCGAGCGTTTCAACCGACGCGTCCTACGCCGACAAGGTGAAGCAGTGCGCGGAATGGGTTGCGCAGAAACTGAAATCGATCGGGCTGAAAGCCGAGGTCGTGGCCACGAAAGGTCATCCGGTCGTTTGGGGCCGTAACGAACATAAAACCGGACGGCGCACCGTTCTGATTTACGGTCATTACGACGTTCAACCTCCGGATCCCCTCGATCTGTGGACCTCCCCGCCATTCGAGCCGGTGTTGAAAGACGGCTACGTCTTCGCCCGCGGCGCTACCGACAATAAAGGACAAATCTTCGCTCACATTCTCGGAGTCGAGGAGTCAATGAAGGAGAACGGTGATCTACCGGTCAATCTTCACTTCGTGATCGAAGGCGAGGAGGAAATCGGCAGTGGCAACCTCGCGCCGTTCTTAAAATCGCATCAAGCCGATTTGAAATGCGACGTGGTGGTCGTTTCCGATACCGGAATGGTCGCGCCACGCACGCCCACCATAAGCTATGGTTTGCGCGGGGTGGTTGCGCTGGAACTGAAAGTTACCGGGCCGAAGATCGATCTGCACTCCGGGATCTATGGAGGAGCAGTGATGAATCCGGCAGCAGCGTTAGCGCGTTTACTGGCTAGCATTCACGATTCCAACGGCCATGTAGCCATTCCCGGGTTTTACGATGATGTTCTTCCGCTGCAGGATTGGGAACGACAGGCGTGGCAAAAAATTCCGATTAACGCTGATCAGGAAATACTGAAGGAAACCGGCGCGCCCGAGCTTTTCGGGGAGGCCGGCTACACCACGCTCGAGAGGATATGGGCGCGTCCAACCGCCGAAATCAACGGCCTGGGCGGCGGTTATCAGGGGCCCGGAACCAAGACCGTGATTCCCAGCCACACCATGGCCAAATTAACTTTCCGGTTGGTGCCTAACCAGGACGGCAACAAGATTGTCGAACTCGCGCAAAAACATCTCGAAAAAAACCGGCCACCGGGTGTGACCCTGGAAATGGTCGCTGGACACAGCGGTCCCTGGTACATTACCGACCCGAAATCCAAATTTTTCCAGGCCGCTCAAAGCGCCTTGCGCAAAGCGTTCGATCGTGAGGTGGCGCTGATACGGGAAGGCGGCAGCATTCCGATTGTATCAGATTTCCGCAATATACTCGGAGTGGAAACGTTGTTGATGGGTTTGGCCCTGCCGAATTGCCGGGCGCATTCACCTAACGAGAACTTCCCGGTTGAGAATCTGGAGGCTGGGATTCGCATGAACAAGGCGGTGCTGCAGGAGCTGGCCGCTTGATTATTCGGCGCACTCGATGAGAAGACTGCTCTCAATCTTGGTGATGCTGGCGTTCACCTGCGGGCTCGCTATCGACGCCCGAGCGGCCGAGGAGGGTTTCTTAGGCAAAGTGAAGGACTTCCTAACCAGCACACCTCCGCCCAGGAAAAAATCAAAAAGCTCAACTTCTTCCAGCGCTTCGCGAAAACGTTCGACAAGGTCGTCGCCTACCGCCTCGCCCAAACCAAAAAAATCGACTTCGCCGCGCCCTACCGCCGCGCGAACTCCGACTCCCACGCCCAAACCGTCGCCTTCGCCAACTCAAACACCGCAACCTTCGCCAACACCGACCCCAGAAGAATCTCCAACCGAGACCGCCTCGCCGGCTGAGTCGCCCTCTTCCACTCCGGAGGAAACCCCCACGCCTTCGGCGACACCGGAGGAGACACCCAGTCCGACACCGAAGCCAACCAGGACTCCGTCACCACGGCCTACTTCCACTCCGTCACCTTCGCCCACCGCGGCAAAAAGCCGCACTGCGCCGGCGAGCGTGGCCAGTTCTGAAATAGTCGGATACGAAAAATATCCGACGGCCGTCCGAAAGGTGCTGGACCTGAGCCTTGGCCTAACGACTCGTAACCTCGGCTACAAATATGGTTCGGCCGATCCGGCGAACGGGGGTATGGATTGCTCCGGATTCATTTATTATGTGCTTCGTCAGGCTGGATTGAAAGATGTGCCCCGCGATGCGCGGGAGCAGTATATCTGGGTCCGCAAAGCAGGAAAATTCCAGGCGGTGCTGGGCCGTAGTCCGGATACGTTCGAGCTGGACGATTTGAAGCCGGGCGATCTGATGTTTTGGGCGGGGACATATAATATCGACCGCGACCCGGGCATCACCCATACCATGATTTATCTCGGGCGCGAGAAAGGGACTAACCAGCGGGTCATGATCGGCGCCAGCGACGGGCGGACATACAAAGGGCAGTCGCGTTACGGTGTCAGCGTGTTTGATTTCAAGTTAGCCGGACGCAAGGTCACCGCGTCTAACGAGCCCGGCCCGACTTTTGTAGGTTACGCCAGGATTCCGGGGCTCGGGGCGGAATCGGAAAATGTGGAAGAGTCGGCCGCGCCATCCCCGCCGCCGGAAGCTACCAAAGCCTCCACCAAGAGCAGTGGGGAACAGCGGAAAAAGAGTCGTTCGACGCCGGCGAAACCCCGCCCGGATGAGTCGGAGGACTGAAAGTTAGCAGAGTAGGAAGACGGTAAACCCGCTTTGGGCAAGGTTGCGGCGTGGCAGTCGCCGAATGGGAGGAGCGGCGGCGCGAGGCTGACGGAAGGAAGCAATCAGGAAGAATCGAAAGCGGCGGACACTGCCGTACTCTCCCGCGGTCGCGGGAGAGCCTACGGACAACGCTCAATCGACGCTTGCGTCTTGGAGTGCGGTGATTCCTTCACCGCTTTGGTTCATATTTCTCAGGGCGAGGATTGAAGTGAAGGCAGCGAGCGTTACTCATCCCCGTTGGCGCCGTCGGCCTCTTCAAGCAGCGCGGGATTGTATGGTGACGCCGATGGCGTTGTGGTAACCGGGTTTGATTTTTGCGCCGGCGGCGAATGGACATCCCGCCGGTAACGAATCAGCGTTGCGGTCAACAACGCCAGAATGACCAGCAACACAACCCGTTGCTCATTCTTTGTCAGTCTGAACATCCTCTCTAGCCGGTTAGGCGGCGTATGGCACCGGGTCAGCCAAGCCGGCTTCGCGGAACCCTTTCCGGCGAAGCAGGCAGGCGTCGCACCGTCCGCAGGCCAGTCTTCCCGGTAACGGATCGTAACAACTGTGAGTCAGCGACATATCCACGCCTAACGAGCTGGCGCAACTGATGATCTGAGCTTTGCTCATTTTGACCAGGGGAGCATGAATTTTGATCTGCCCACCTTCCACGCCGGCCTTGGTGGCGAGGTTCGCCAGTCTCTCAAACGCGTCGATGAACTCGGGCCGGCAATCAGGGTAACCGCTGTAATCGATCGCGTTCACCCCGATAAAGATGTCATTCGCGCCCAGCGTTTCGGCCCAACCCAAAGCGTGCGCCAGAAAGACGGTGTTACGGGCCGGGACATAAGTAACCGGAATTTCCGCCATCATTTCGTCTTCCGACCGCGATTTGGGAACGTCGATCGAGTCGGTTAGGGCGGAACCGCCGAGTCCGGCGTTACCCAGAGTGACAATGCGATGCTCGTTTACGCCTAACGATTGCGCGACCCGGCGCGCGGCGTCGAGTTCGGTGGAGTGTCGCTGCCCGTAATTGAACGACAGCGCGAAAAGATCGAACCCTTGCTGTTTGGCGATGGCGAGCGTGGCGGCGGAATCGAGGCCACCGCTCAGTAAAACAACCGCCCGTTTCATCGCAGAAAATCCGACCCTCGAAATCCGAATCTCGAACCAAATATCAAATTCAAAGAGTCAGCAGCCAGCCGCGAGGCTTCATCGCTTCGTTTCAGAATTAGATGCGTTCGGCCTTCGGATTTGTTTCGAATTTCGAGATTTGCTATTCGAGTTTCGGGATACCGGGCCGATGTGTTCCGCGCGGACGGTTAGGGCGATTCCGCCGCGGGCTGAAAACTGCGCGGTGATGGTGGCCTGTCGCGGCGCGCAGGCTCGCACGAAATCGTCGAGAATGCGGTTAGTCACCGCCTCATTAAACGCGCGCACGTTTCGGTAGGAAGCGAGGTAAAACTTTAGCGATTTGCTTTCCACGCATACACGATCGGGAACATATTCGATCTCGACCCGGGCAAAATCGGCCTGGCCGGTCACCGGACAAAGCGACGTGAAATCGTCGGTCTCGAAATGGATCAAGTAATCGCGTTGGGCTGGATTCGGGAAGATCTCGAGTTTCGCCTTGTCGGGCGATTCCGGAATTTTCGCTTCGCTTCGACCGAGTAATGTTAGGCGCTTCTTTAAGGCGGCTGGCATCAGGGAGAAAATAGACCCGATAATGGGTTTTCATCCACACATTTTCCCACGCTTGGCCGGTAATGTTGCATCCAAAGCGGCGCGGCAGCGCCGCACTCAAAACGCAAGCGCACAATCAGCGTAACGTGTAAGCCACGTCTTGGAGTGCGGCGATGCTCCGCCGGTTTGGATGCTCGTGCCAGCGCTAATCCGGGTGCCGCAACATCGGATCCTTGAACGCTCGATCGCGATCGCCTTTCTTAAGATATTTACGATAATCCGCCCGGATGCTGTTTTTCATTTTCCAATGCGTCCCGTCCCACGCCTGCCACTCGCGCAACAAAAACGGAAAATTGGAATCAAGAGTGAACGAATCTTTGCCCAACGAGTGCTGCAATTCGACGCCGATGGTCCGCTCCGAAGCCTCCCATCTGACCTTGGCGGGTTTGAATTCGCCCAACTCTTTTGTCGGACTAACAAGCGATGGTGCCAGCTCGATTTCTGAATCCCCGGCCGGTTTGCCAAAGTCCAGCGTGCGCATCCTTAACGGCAACTCGTCGTAGGCGACGACCGTTTTTCCGCCTAACGATATTGATTGGGGATCGGCTCGGCCATTGTAGACGTCTCCCATGTAACTCCAGGTCACGCCGCTCGCATCGCGTTTTTCGCGAATATTTTTGGCGATATTTCCGAAAACGTCCGAGCCCGAAAAAGAGAGCCGGGCCAGCGACATCGAATCCATTCGCCAGAGCGCATCGATCGATCGCGGTTCTGCCGCCAAACCCCGGGGAATGGTGCCGGTGTGCGTCATGCGAATCGCGGGAAGTGCTCCGGGCTGCTTGTTATCGGGGACCTGCGCCAAAGTGCTCGGATCAACAAACGTAGGCGTCAGGATCATAATCACCTCGCATTGAACCCTCTCGCCGTCCCGTGCGAACTCAGCCTGGTAAAAATCAATCTCCGATTTGCCGTCGCCCCAGTAGCTCGCATTTTCCAGCAGCGCCGGGACGAATTGCGCGCTCGCCAGGTTTCCCGATAGAATGACCAGCATGATTGCGCAACGCCTGAACACGGTTGAACAATTGAAGATCGAACCGGAAAGCACAAATCCAAACCGCGCCGGAGTCATCGATCAGATCGCGCACGACCCGAAAGCGGATGAAACCGTTCTGGTAATGAACCAACCGCAGGAGTGGACTGGTTCGGTTGAACAACTGCACGAACTTCAGGAACGGTTTAATACCTATGCGTCGTTTTTGCTCGACGGCGAGCTGGCTGAAGCGCATCCGGAGCTGGCCGCAAAAAAATCTCGAATCGAAGTTCGGTGTGGGCATATGCCGGACAACCGCGCGCTGGAGTTGTTAGGCATGATCCATGATCAACTCGAATTTCAAGGTGTTAAGGTAGAGGTCGTCGTGCGGACGCGCGAAATGACGAATGACGAATGACGCATTAGTCAGAATTGCGAGTGCGGACCGGGATGCCTTAGCCGGTGGGGCGAGACTCTGTCCAAGCCTCGAATCGGCGGTCATAAACCGGCGTTTGGTAGCGGCGGTTCACCGAACCGCCAACCGCCAGTCCGGCTCGGACCGATTGGGTCAATCGCCGGTGTAGTATTTGCAACGAAATCACCGGCCTCGGCCTCGGTGCGAGCTTTGGTGCAATTATCCGCGAAAACCGCGTTGAATCTTTTCTAAGACCTAAAGCGTAGCCATGTCATCCCGACCGAAGTGGAGGGATCTCACAACTGCGGTGTGACGTCACCCGAGTAGGCGAGGTCTGTCGACTTCGCTCGAGATGACAAATCTTGGGAGGGTGGTTCGCGAGGAACAAGGAGGAACGCGGTGTCCTAACGCGGTGCTAAAGAAC
>DATFCK010000045.1:0-5468 GCA_035253185.1 Chthoniobacterales bacterium
GGGAGTTGGCCTCTCGATTTCCGGCGGCTGCACCGAAGTGAGTTGCGTTATGGTGGCCTTAACCGTAGCGCCGCACAATGCGCCCTCGTTCAATCCGCCGAATCCATAATTGAACTCGGTATTGGTAAGCGCAATTGTAAACGAGCGGTTGTTGGCGAGGGAGACCGTTACCGGACCGTTCCAGGTGACCGTGCCCCATTGGGAAAGACCCTGATTCCATTTGCCGCCCACGGTCACACCGTTAACCGTCGCGCCGGTAAATGGATCGGCGAAGTTCAACGTCGCGGAAATGGGAGACGAAACCAGATCATCGGCGTTGATGGTCGGTTCGTTGGTCCAGATGTCGAAGAAGTTGAAGGTGAAGGCGCCGCCATTGTCGAGGGTGAACGCGGTCCCTGGCAGCGAGGGGTTGACCAGGGTTTGGATGACAAGGCCGGGTTCGGCCGAATCGGCGGTGACGCTGCCGGAAGCGATTTCGTAATGCAACGGAACCGCAAAGGCAGATGAGGCTAGGAGAAGCAGTGCGAAGGTGGCGACTGCGACCGGCCGGGGACGGAGGGGGGCAGCATTTTTCGGCCGGTTAGACATGTGACTACTAGTCACGTTTTTACTAAAAAATGATAGTTTCTGTCAATGTTTTTGCGGGCTTTTTTTGTCAGGCTGGCGGAGGCCAATCCCGCTCAGTTCGCTGACAAGGAGGGCGGCCGATGCTTAGGTAGCGGATGCTCCACCACCCACTTCCCCCGGGTCAGTTCCCATCCTGACGCTGGCCGTTTCCCTAAAAATCCAGCAATCGAATTGAAGGCCGCGAGCCCCGGTTTAGCCTCGCCGGCCTTGGGACGCTGCATACTTCAGGCTTCCCCGCTCCCGCCGCGAATGATCGCGACCGAATCGCCATCCAGCTCCTGCTTCGGCGTTCAGCGTTCGGCGTTCAGCGTTTGCTCCCTCCTGCAACCCAGCGTGGGCGTTAAGAGCCGCGCCGCCCCTTACCGCCGGTGCTCCACCTTCACCACTCGCCCCAGATTTTGCTCTCCTACCATCACCCGACCGCCCATCTCCGAGGCCAGCAGCGCTTTGCCCATCGGCGAAACCCAACTAGCTGCGTCCGGCTCCAACGTTAGTTCGTCCACTCCCACAATGGTGAAGCTTTTCAATTCACCATTCGGGGCCTGGACTGTCACCGTGGCCCCGAACACGATGTCGTTAGTGCCAGGCTCGGGCGGCTCGACGATCGTCACCGATGCGAGAATCTGTTCCAGTTCGGCAACCCGTTCCGGATTTTTTCCGGACGCGCGCTCTGCTGCCAGCTGTTCGCGAAGCCGACGAGCGCCCCGAGCGGTAATGTAGTTGGTCGTGCCAGGCGGCAGACCAGACGCGGAGCGAACCCGGCCGGATCGCTCCGGCGGATCCACATCCTCCCGAATAAACGCCCTGCTCATTGAGTTGTACCAATTTTCAACGCTCAACCGTCCAATCGGGACGGGCAAACGCAAACAACTCAATGGGGATCAGCTCCGACAGCGCGAGAATGTTTGCCGTAATGACATTGACGACGGATTTGGTACGTTGCACCGATGCCGAAACAAAGCATGGCTATTGATCCCGACCGGGTGGAGCGCCGACCTTACGATATGCGAGCGAATGGCTGTAAACTGAAAATCAAACACGACATGAAACACCGATATTTTGTCGCCCTAACGATCGCACAGCTCTGTTTCGGGACTTCATTTGCGCAAAGTCCATCGCCGTCGCTCTCCCCCACCCCTGGCCCTCCGGCCGCGACCCGATCGCCTTCCACCGCTCCGGATGCGGCCGCACTGACCCAGCTCCTCAAAGATTTTTTGGATGGCGCTTCAAAGAATGATCCAGGCGTTCACGAGCGCTTTTGGTCCGAGGACCTCATTTATACCAGCTCTTCCGGCAAGCGGATCGGAAAAGCGGACATTCTGCGGGAGGTGAAAGAAGAAACTTCGAGCGACACCGCTGAACAAACCACATTCACCGCCGAGGACATTCGCATTCAACAATATGGCACCACCGCAATTGTCGCCTTCCGGCTGGTGGGCACCACGGTCAAGAACAACAAGACCGAAAAGAATTACTACCTGAACACCGGCACATTTCTTAAGCGCGACAATCTTTGGCAAGCAGTCGCGTGGCAAGCGACGAAGCAGCAATCGGAGTAAGGGAGTGTGGGAGCGGGTGAAGTGTGGTATTAGCGAGCTCATTGCTCCACTACTCCATAACGGCCGGCGTTGAATCACTTGCCAAAACCTCATTAGAAGAACACTCTGCGGCGTGCATCCGGCGCATAATCCCGAGGACCGCCGCTTTCTCGGGCACCCCAAAGGGTTGGGATACATCGCGTTCACCGAAGCCTGGGAACGTTTTTCCTATTATGGAATGCAGGCACTGCTGGTTCTCTACATGGTTAACCAGCTGTTGCATCCACCGCACGTTGACAACGTCGCCGCGTTCGGATCGTTTCGTAGCTGCATCGAATATTTCCGCGGCCCGCTCTCGGTGCAGGCGATGGCCTCGACCATTTTCGGGCTCTACACCGGGCTTGTTTATCTCACGCCGATCGCCGGAGGAATAATTGCCGACCGTTTTCTCGGTCGCACTCGCACAATTATTATCGGCGCGCTTTTGATGTCAGCGGGCCATTTTCTAATGGCGTTCGATCGGACCTTTCTACTGGCGCTCGCTTGTTTGCTGTGCGGGGTTGGTTGTTTCAAGGGCAACCTGGCCAGCCAGGTCGGAGCGCTTTATGGCCCCGGAGATAACCGCCGGGCCGACGCGTTCCAAATTTATTACATTTTCATTAACGGTGGAGTGATCGCCGCGCCTCTGATCGCGGGCACATTAGGGGAGAAGGTCGGCTGGCATTGGGGATTCGGCGCGGCCGGTGTTGGCATGCTCCTCGGCATGACCATTTATTTGTTAGGTCGAAAATATCTTCCACCCGATTCGCCGATTGTGGAAAAGAAGATTGGTCATGATCCGGCGGCAAAAACGAAACTAACGCGTCGCGATAAGATCGCCATGCTCGTTTTGTTCTGCCTGCTGCCTTTCCTAACGATAGCAATTATCCCCAACCAACAAATCTTCAACGCTTATCTGGTGTGGGCGCAGAACCAAGCCGATCTGGTGTTCTTTGGAAAGCAAATGCCGATCACCTGGCTGATCACAATCGACTCTATTTTGTCGGTTAGTTTCCTTTTTATTGCCGTCATATTCTGGCGTATTTGGTCGAAAAAGTTTCGGGAACCGGCCGAGATCACAAAAATCGCGATTGGCAGCTTGATCGCAGTGACTGGCATGCTTTCACTGGCGTTCGGCGCGATCATCGCCGCAAAAACCGGGACCAGAGTTCACATCGGATGGCTCATCGCCTTCCACGTTTTGAATAGCGCAGGGTTTGCCAACGTTTTCCCGGTGTCACTGGCGCTTTATGCGCGGGTCGCCCCGGCCGCACTGTCGGCTACCATCATTGGAATTTATTACCTAGCATTTTTCGCCGGTAACAATCTGGTTGGGTGGATCGGCGGATTTCTCGAAAAGATGGTGTCGTCGCAGTTTTGGCTGCTGCACGCTGCATTCGCGGGCATTGCCGCGGTAACTTTCTTCCTGGCCGGCCGCTTTTTTGGGCATTTATTGGCGCCGACGGAGAAGGATGTTGCCGCCTAACAATTCTAATTGTGGATTCTTTTCATCCTTTGGACGTTGAACACTGGACGTCTCGGCGGTCATCTTCCATCGCTCCGCTACCGCCCGACCGGTCGATCGCCGCTACCGTGCTGCCATGACCGATAACGCTTCATGCCACCACATCCAAGCGATCGAGTCGGTAAAGCGTCCGCAACGATTCGAGTGCGCGGAATGCGTTAAAACCGCGTCCTCCTGGGTTCATTTGCGAACCTGCCAGCAATGCGGCGTAACTCTGTGCTGCGATAGCTCGCCTAACCGGCACGCAACGAAGCACGCCAAAGCCAGTAGTCATCCCGTAATCGCCTCCGCCCAGCCCGGCGAACGCTGGTTATATTGTTATCCGGACGAAGCATTCGTGCCGTATTGAACGTCGTGGGATCGGCACCTCGCCGATGGAACGTCGGCGAGGCACCGACGCCTTGCTGTTGCAACCTCCTACTCGTCTAGACCGTCCTCCATTTTCCTGTGATCTGTTTCCGAGGACGACGACAAGCACGAGATGAGCTTGAGCCTCTGCTCTTCGGCGTGCGAAGTTCGGCGTGCGACGTTCGGTGTTCGGCGTTTGCTTCTTCGCCCTTCCAGTCTGTCATCCCCAGCGATATGCCAGTCCGGCTCGGACCGGGGGACCTCACCTATTTAAACTCGGTGTTCCGCGTCGCGCCGGATATTCATCATGATCGGTCTGATTAGGCTGCGACAGCTATTCCAATCACCAATCACCAATCACCAATCACTTCTCACTTCTCACTTCTCACTTCTCACTTCTCACCAATCACTGTTCACTTGGTGAACCATGTGGGCGCTCATCCGCGAACCTTGTGACGAACCTCTGATTCGATCGCGCCCGGCGTCCGGGCCGTGTTCGAAGGTACAGGGCCGCTGGATTCTCGCTGCCACTATCCTCGCCTCCAGCATGGCGTTCATCGACAGCACCGTAGTTAATGTTGCGCTGGCAGTCTTGCAGACCGACATGAACGCGACTGCTATCGACGTGCAATGGGTCATCGAAGGATACGCCTTGCTACTTTCGGCATTCTTGCTCATTGGTGGATCGTTAGGCGATCACCATGGACGACGACGAATTTTCCTGCTGGGCATCGGCATCTTCGCCATCGCTTCGGTAGCGTGCGGATTTTCAGCAACTATCCGACAACTCATTGTCGCCCGCGCGGTGCAAGGTTTCGGAGCAGCCCTGCTGATTCCGGGCAGCCTGGCAATCATCAGCAGTTCTTTTGCTGAGAAAGATCGCGGCCGCGCCATCGGCACCTGGTCGGCATTCAGCGCTGTTACCAGCGGAATCGGCCCCGCCCTGGGCGGTTGGTTGATTGAACATTTTTCCTGGCGAGCCGTGTTCTTCATCAACCTGCCGCTCGCTTTTGTCGTGTGGGTCATCTCACTGCGTTATGTTCCGGAGCATTCGCGCCAGGATCGCTCTGGTATCGATTGGTTAGGCGCTTCGTTGGCCGCCGTCGGACTTGGCTTGCTGATTTTCGGATTGCTCGAATCGTCGCGACTCGGCTTCGGACACGCAGCAATCTCGCTTTCTCTGATCGGCGCGGTAGCGGTGTTAGGCCTTTTTTTGATAGTGGAAGCGCGGCATTCGCATCCAATGTTGCCGCTCAAGCTGTTCCGGTCGTCGAGCTTCACCGGCGCTAACGTCTTAACGTTTCTGGTCTACGGCGCGCTCGGCGGAACGCTTTTCTTTCTTCCGCTCAATCTGATGCAGGTTCAGCACTATTCGCCGACTGCTTCCGGCG
>DATFCK010000046.1:0-5920 GCA_035253185.1 Chthoniobacterales bacterium
CCTCTTTACCCGATTCGGCTTTGAGATCTCCCTAACCGTGTTAGTCGGAATCTATTAGTGCGACGGTCATAGGCGGTGACAACCAGCTCACGGATGGCCAGTAGCCACATGGGACAGAGTACTTTCATGCGCTGGATTCCGACCGTTAGGCTGGAGCGGCCCGTCGCCGGACAGCGATGGCGATTGGGCTCAATCGCCGCTGCCTAATCCTCCGAAGCGAGCATTGGATAAAAAGCACGCCTGACGCCCGATCCGGTCGGTAGGACCAAGGTCTGATACGCTTGCTTTCCCTTCGCGAGTAACAGAACGGAACAGTCATCTTATTCTCCGCATGAGCGAAGCAAAGCCGGCCGGTTAACGACCGATGTCCTCCAACGATTCGAAGCCGACGTTTTTCGAGAAAGCCGGCGCCCAATTCAGAGAAGTGTTCGGCATGTTCCTGTATCTGTGGGTACTATTCGCGCTATTCACATATCACAAAGCGATTGTGCTGGCGCAGCACAACATTCCTTACAAACCTTTCGGCATCGCGTTCATCAATGCGTTCGTGCTCGCGAAAGTGATGCTGGTGGCTGAGAAAATGAACCTGGCCCAAAAGCTCAGAGGCAAACCGCTGGCTTATCCGATTTTGACCAAGTCGTTCGTGCTCTCGGTCATATTTATTTTGTTTAATATGGCGGAGACAATCATCACCGGTATGTGGAAGGGAAAAACCCTGGCCGAAAGCATGCCAACGATCGGTAGTGGAAGCCCGCTCGAGATTTTCATTACGGCAATGATTCTCGCCGTCGCGCTCATCCCGTTTTTCGCGTTTCGTGAACTGAATCGCGCGGTGGGCAGGGGCGTATTGGCGGGATTGCTGGTAAAGGGCTCCGCCCAAGGCGCAAAATCGCGCAACCAATAGTGTCATAGAAAACCGGCAGAGGGTGTGAAAGACGCTTGCCGGCTTTGCCTATGCTCTGGTAGTCAACAACAAGCCCGGTATGTCGCTGAATGATTTTCGCTACAGCGCTCGCGCCCTGCTGAAGCATCCCGTGTTCACGGTGCTGGCTGTTCTAACCATTGCCCTCGGCGTCGGTGCGAACACCGCCATCTTCACCGTGGTCAAAGGAGTTCTGCTCAAACCGCTGTCGTTTCCGGAATCGGGACAGCTGGTTACCCTGTCATGCGCGTCGCCTACGGCCCCCGATATGGGCGTGTCCTACCGGGAGTATATGCACTGGCGCGCCAGTCAAAAAGTTTTCGACGACTTGTGTGTGCGGATTCCGGCGGGAGGTTTAATCACCGACATTGGCGAACCCGAACGCGTGTTCGGACGCTACGTCAGCGCGAGTTTTTTCTCGACTTTGCGGATAGGCCTTCCGTTAGGCCGGGTTTTCACCGAGGTGGAAGATCGACCGGGCGGCGAGCGGGTCATGGTGATCAGCGACGCCTTGTGGCGGCGACGATTCGATGCCGATCCCTCGATCATTGGCCGCGTCATCACTTACAGCGGCGAGCCGTGGACGATCATAGGGGTGTTGCCCCGGGACTTCGATCTTTTCGGAGTGAAAAATTTAAATAACGACGTCGTCCTTCCGTTAGGCCAATTAGGGAACCAATCGTTCATGCATGATGGCGGTTCGCGCCCTCTCGCCGTGATAGCGCGCCTGGCCCCGGGCGTAAGTCAATCGCAAGCACAAATGGCGATGAATACGGTTGCGGCACAACTCGCTTCGCAATATCCGGATACCAATAGCGGCGTGACCGTGCACATTCGGTCGCTGCTCGATTATTATCTGGAGGAAACCCGGCCCGCTCTGCTGGTAATTGCGGCCGGCGCCTTTCTGCTCTTGCTTATCGCCTGCGCAAACGTCGCCAACCTGACGCTGGCGCGGGCCACGACTCGGGCCAGGGAAATCGCAGTGCGTATTGCGATTGGTGGATCACGCGCTCAAATCGTTCGGTTGCTGCTAAGCGAATCGCTCCTGATTGCGGCGTGGGGCGGTATGTTAGGCGTTTTTATCGCTTTCTGGCTGGTGCACATTTTCAAAACGCTTGGCGATGAAATTGTTCCTCGCATTGAGGAAGTCCAGGTCGATCTCGGAGTACTGGTGTTTTCCGGGATTATCGTTTCGCTGGCAACTTTGCTGTTCGGCCTGGCACCGGCCGTCCAGGCGGCGCGGGCGGATGTGGAGCCGGTCCTGAAATCCGGTGGCCGCGAAAGCAGTGGGGTTTCGGCTCGACGACTACGGGGCATCGCGGTTATCGCCCAACTGGGGCTTGCGCTGATGCTGCTGATTGGCGCGGCCCTGATTACCAAAAGTTTCAGCAACGTCATGCGAGTCGAGCCTGGGCTGGATTCGACCAATGTCATGACATTCCGGTTGCGGTTGCCGGACGCGAAGTATCCGGACGTGAACACCAACCGCAACGTCATCAGGGAAACCCGGCGGCGAATCAGCGAATTAGCCGGGGTGGAAACGGTAGCGGTGACAACGGGGGTGCCGTTGCGCCGCGGCAGCGAAAATTCATATTGGATCGAAGGCGAACCGCAGCCGCAAAATTTAAGCGAATGGCCGGTGGCACTGGCGTTGGCGATTGACGAGAATTATTTTCGGGCGCTGGGCATCACGCTACTGGCCGGGCGCACGTTTACCGATCGCGACACGGACAAAACTCCACCGGTAGCGATCGTTGATGATGAATTCGTGCGCCGCCATTTCGGAGACGCAGGTCCGGGTAAAGTTCTGGGGCGCCGGCTGCGCTTTAGCGGGGACGGTGAGCCATGGCGGGAAATTGTCGGGGTCGTTAGGCATGTGATCCATTACGGATTGGAGGAACGCGCTCGCGCCGGGGTTTACTGGCCCTGGACGCAGATGAACCTGAAATCGACGCCGCTGTATTCGCAGGCAATGGATTTTGTGGTCAAAGGCTCGCGCGATCCGGCCACTTTAATGGCGCCAATTCGGGCGGAGCTGCGCAAGATCGATAACGAACTTCCGCTGTCGGACGCCAGTTTTCTGTCGAAGGCGCTGCACGACTCGACCGGACCGCGGCGGTTCAACCTTCTTCTGATTGGTTCGTTTTCGATGGTGGCGTTAACGCTGAGCGCGATCGGTCTTTACGGAGTCATGAGCTATAGCGTAAGCCAGCGCACCCGCGAGATGGGAATCCGGATGGCGATCGGGGCCAGACCAGTGGACGTATTGCGGCTGGTTCTGTCCGAAGGTTTCTGGCTGGCTGTCATCGGCACGTTGTTAGGCATGGGGGGCGGCCTGGTCTTAACCCGATTTCTTTCTAACCTGTTGTTTGGCGTTTCGGCCCGGGATCCAATGATTTACCTAGCGGCCGCCGGCCTACTTCTGATAATTGCGGTAGCGGCTTCATTCTGGCCGGCGCGACGAGCGGCCAATGTTCAGCCCCTCGAAGCGCTGCGCTATGAATAAGGACGAATTGCAGCCGCGGCGCTCTGTCGCCGCGCTGTGAAGTCGCCCCGACTGAGCGGGGCGGCTACAGTGCGATATGCCCTAACGAGTCCACGAATATCGGACGGGCAGTGCAGGTCCGGCTCGTCAGATCAAGGTTGACACATCTGGGTCAGCGGGATATTGCGATCTAAGATTAGAACTTGCCGCCTGGGGGCCGCGGGGGGAATAAGGCAGCAGGCCTTTAATCGGTGGAGTCCGCCAACCAGGTATGCCCGATCAAAGCGAGAACGCATCGGCCGGTGACGCTGAAGGCAGCAGCGAAATTGGGCGGTCCACCCGCCGCGCTTTCATCACCCGGCTGGGTATGGCAGGAATGATGGCTTCCGCGGCGGCGGCGGCGTCTTCGCGGGCGGACGACCAGCACAAGCAGCCGGCTGCGGCGCAGCCCGAATCGAAAGACGCCGTTCCAGTTAAGCTCAAAGTAAACGGCAAACAGTACGATTTACGCATCGATCCGCGGACGACGCTGCTCGACTGCCTGCGCGAACATCTTCATCTGACCGGATCGAAAAAAGGATGCGATCATGGTCAGTGCGGGGCCTGTACCGTGCATATCAACGGGCGTCGCCAGCTTTCCTGTCTGTCGCTGGCAGTATTGCACGAAGGCGAAGAGATCACCACGATTGAAGGCATCGGTCAGCCGGAAAATATGCATCCGATGCAGGCGGCATTCCTTAAATGTGACGCCTATCAATGCGGCTATTGCACCTCGGGACAAATCATGTCGGCAGTGGCGCTTTTGAAAGAGCCGTGCGGTTCGGATGACGCGGATGTGAAAGAATTCATGAGCGGCAATATCTGCCGTTGTGGCGCGTACCAGAACATTGTGGCCGCGATTCAACAGGTCCGTAAAGGAACGAAGCCGGCATGAGCGAAAGGCGAAGGGACCACGAACCACTGACCACTGACCACTGACAACTGACAACGGACCCGAACACCTCACATAATGAGAGATTATACCAAGATCGACGCGTGGAGATTGGCGGATGATCTTACTGTCGCTATCTACGAACGAACGCGGAACTTTCCCAAGGAAGAACTTTACGGACTAACCAGCCAATTGCGACGCGCTTCGTACTCAGTTTCTGCAAATATTGTAGAGGGTGCGACTCGCGACAGCAAAAAGGATTATCTCCATTTTCTTTATATCGCTCGCGGCTCATTGTCCGAAACTCAATATTTCATTCACCTCGCTGCTCGACTGCGGTATTTCTCTGCAGAGGAAGCGGAAGGCCTGCATGTTCAAACCAAGTCGGCGTTTGCATGTCTGCACGGCCTTATCCGGGCAGTGGAACGGGAGACAGGAAAATTCGCTCGGGGCGCCGCCGGCTTAACCAGCTTTATGGCGCTAGCGATCATGCACTGGTCAGTGGTCCGTGGTCAGTAGTCTGTGGTCATGAAGATGTTCGCAGTCAATAGGCCAGCAGATAACGGTCAGGCAATCGCCGCCGCAGCGCAGGCAAAAACTGCGCAGCAAGGCGCGGACATTCGGTTCATAGCCGGTGGAACGACGCTGATCGACCTGATGAAGCTGAACGTCGAGACCCCGCAGAATCTGGTCGATATCAACCGGATCCCCCTCGACAAGATTGAAGCGACTGCGGACGGCGGCCTAACGATCGGCGCCACAGTGCGCAATTCGGAACTGGCCTGGCACCCGGTCGTGCGCAAGAACTACCAGGTGCTTTCCGAGGCAATCTTAAGCGGAGCTACCGTGCAGATTCGCAATATGGCAACGACTGCGGGCAATCTGCTGCAACGCACCCGCTGCATGTACTTTCGAGACACCGCAATGCCGTGCAATAAACGGGAGCCGGGCAGCGGCTGCGGGGCGATCAACGGTTTCAATCGTAACCTGGCAATTCTTGGAGTTAGCGACCACTGCATCGCGACGAACCCATCGGACATGAATGTGGCGATGGCGGCGCTGGAAGCGGTCATTCATGTGAAGGGGCCAAAAGGCGAACGGGCGATTCCATTCGCTGATTTTCATCTTTTGCCCGGAAACACGCCCCAGCGTGAAACGGTGCTTGAGCCAGGGGATTTGATTACTCACGTTACGCTACCGCCGGCTCCGCCTAACAGTCGCTCGCTTTATTTGAAGTTGCGCGACCGCGCTTCCTACGAATTTGCCCTGGCGTCGGCGGCGGTCATGATCACGAACGCGAATGGAAAAATTACCCGCGCGCGAATTGCGCTCGGAGGAGTCGGCACCAAGCCCTGGAGGTCGGCTGACGCAGAAACTGAACTGACCAACCAGCCAGCGACCGAAGCGGTTTTTCGAAAAGCGGCGGACGCGGCACTGCGCGACGCCAAACCGCAAAGTCATAATGGCTTCAAAGTAGAGTTGGCAAAACGCTGTCTGGTCCAGGCATTGAAACTCGCAACCCAGCCTGCCTAACGAGTTATGCCTGAAAGCAAACCCATGTCGGTAATCGGCAAGCCGCAAA